>NZ_JASDDE010000022.1:0-59830 GCF_030407565.1 Pseudoalteromonas sp. APC 3694 | reverse complement strand
TGTTAAAGAACGTTGCGATTAAAGCGTTAAACTTTATCTCGCTAGGGCTGCGCATCTTACGCCTTCCTATTTTTTTGTCAACACTTAATTTTTAGTTTCTTTTAAAAGATTTAAAAGCTAAGTTTTACTCGACTTACTTACCGTTTGTTCAGCGCTTTTCATTGCTGCCTGCCGGGTCAGTGGATGCGCATTATAGGGATATTCTGGAGAGGGTCAATGCTTTATTTCAGTTTTATTAAATTAATTTCAATTTAGTACAATATCCATACAAACAAAGGGCTGCAGGGCTGTTTTTGATTAAAAAGCATTCACATAAGGCATGATTATTGAGAAGGGAGGAAGTAAAAGCGATTTATAGATAACCGCTACATCGCTTTTACTTAAAACTTTACTAATTACTGAGTTGTTATTTCCCATACAGCAATTGAGCCTGAGATTTCATTACCTACTATGAGCAGTGCTTCGTTTGTTGCACTTTGCGCTGCAGGAACAAATGTCATTCCTTCAGGAGCAAGGTCGCCACTTATATCTGCACTTGGTTCTAAACCACGATTATAGAAGTAGTCTTGAAATTTCACATCATAAGGGTTGGTTATATCAAACACCATTATTGTGCCCATACGCTCTAAGCCAACAAAAGCAAATAACCTATCGCCAACCTCACCTAATGTTAGCGCTTCGGGCTCTGCCCCTTTATCATCTGAGCGTGTATCGCCTTTATTTTCATCTTCGTTATTATTGAATGCATTGCCATGAACAGAAGCGGTTACTCGTGCAATTTGATCGCCTGAGTCAAACACCACCAGCCCATTGCTATCCCAAATGGTAAATGAACGTGCGCCATAGGCATAAAGAGATTCGTATTGGCCATCGTTATTTTTATCACCTTTTACCGTGGTGACTTTCAAGCGACCAATGTCGTTATCATCGTTATTTAAGTAATCGAAGTTAGCTGCGAGAGCTAGATCTTCTACGCGGCTTTCATCTATATATGCCAAACACCCATCTTTAGCGTCATAATCAAGGCCGCCCTGAGCGATGCAATCAGCTTCATCGCTTGCATCAAAAAAGTATTCGCGTGCATCACCCTCGTTGGCAGATACAATAAAGTTGGCTCCTTTCCAACTAAAACTTGCAATTGTATCTGGCTGATACATGCCATATAAACCAGGGTATGATTTAAAGTTAACACCGCCGTCTTTGTCTGAAGCGTCAAATTGTAAGTTTGACCAATCTTTAAAACCGAGTCCTTTTAGCTCAAGGGAATTATCTTCAAGGTTGATGATGGCTAGAGCGTTATTTTCTTGAATAGAGACATAAGCGTATTTATTATCCTTGGAAATACTCACATATTCTGGCTCTAAATCCATCGCAACCGTGGTATTTATTAAATTACCATTAATAGTACGCCCAGTAGGATTGGCAAACACTAAGCCCTGCGCTTCTAATTCAGCTTGCTTATTATTGTAAGCTTGAAAGTTTATGCTCAAAGCATTATCGGCAATAGTGCCGTTAGTGATATCGATAATGCTAATAGTGCCTTCGGGATCGATACTGTAGTCGCCATTAGGTTCACCTTCATTAGCAACCACTACTTTTGCACCATCATGACTAAATGCCACCATGTCGGGTAGGGCACCTACTGTTACATTTTTAATAAATACTGGTGTATCTCCGCTAATATTGTAAAACGCTATTTGGCCAGCTTCGCCCACGCTTGTAGCAGCCATTGCTACCGCTAATAATTGGTTATTCGCATCGATAGCTATGCTGTTTGCATCGCCAGGCGTATTTTCATTTAGTGAGAGCGTAATGGCAGAGGCTAAGTTGGTCGCGGTTACAATACCTTCGTTATCTTTTACTAATGCCGCAGTGTCGAACGTATCGGCAGGAATGATATTCACAACAGCTTCATCACCAGAGCTATTAATGGCATAAATCCATTTTTTAGAGGCTTGGTAGGCGACTATTTCAGCTGCCCCTTCCGGGCTTTGTGCATTGAGTACTGCGCGGCCAATAAGATTGATATTTAAAGCTGAATTTGCATTAGTACCGTTTTCGCCATTATTACCCGCTGTACCTTGAACACCCTGTGCGCCATCTTGGCCGTCATCACCATCTAGTGAGCAACCAGTTAATAGTGATAGCAAAGAAAAGGCTATTATTGATTTGTTTAACATTATTGTTTTCCTTAGTGTTGTATTTGTTAAATATCAACACACAGAGATGACAACAGTATGGCATTTTTATTTATAGAATATTTAGACAATAAAAAAGCGAGTTATAAAACTCGCTTTAAATATTTAATAAGTAATGGTCATTACTATTTTTTAACTGGGCGTTTCCAACCATCTAAATTGCGTTGCTTGCCACGTGCTACGGCTAACTGATCATCCGCGACGGTATTGGTAATAACAGAACCTGCACCTACAGTTGCTGTAGCACCAATATTTACAGGAGCAACCAGTGATGAGTTAGAGCCAATAAAGGCATTATCGCCAATAATGGTTTTCGCTTTATTCACACCATCGTAGTTACAGGTAATCGTGCCTGCGCCAATATTCACTTTCTCGCCAATTTCAGCATCACCTAAGTAACTTAAGTGGTTTGCTTTAGAACCTTTACCTAAACGGGTTTTTTTCATTTCGACAAAATTGCCAATGTGCGAGTCTTCTTCCATTACTGCACCAGGACGAAGGCGGGCGTATGGACCGAGTGTACATTGAGCCGCAACTGATGCATCTTCAATTAGTGTATTGGCTTTAATAATAACATTGTCACCGATGCTACAGTTTTTAAGTACACAGTTAGGTCCAATTTGTACGTTATTACCAAGCGTTACATTGCCTTCAAAAATAACGTTGATATCGATGAGGACGTCTTCCCCTGTTTTAACGTCGCCACGCACATCAATACGCGCAGGGTCGGCAAGAGTTGCACCATTTAGCATCAGCTCTTCTGCTTGCCATGCTTGATAAGCGCGCTCAAGGCCTGCAAGTTGTACGCGGTTATTTGCACCTTCAACTTCCATTGGGTGATCTGGTTGTGCTGATGTAATTTCTACACCTTCACTATGCGCCATTGCAACTATATCTGTGAGGTAGTATTCGCCTTGAGCATTATTGTTAGATAGGTTACCTAACCATGTTTTTAAAAGCTTACCATTAACCGCCATAATGCCGGTGTTTACTTCGTTAATAAGTAACTGCTCAGCATTGGCATCTTTTTGCTCAACAATCCCCACTAACTTACCATCAACACGTAGCATGCGCCCGTAGCCATTTGGATTTGCTAAATTAACGGTTAATACTGCTAAACCATTTTTAGGTGTCGCTGCTAATAAGCGCTCAAGTGTAGATTGCTTAGTTAAAGGTACGTCACCGTATAAAACCAGTACAGTGTCGTCGTCGTTAATATGAGGGTTTGCTTGTGCCACTGCGTGGCCTGTGCCTAGTTGCTCAGCTTGTAGCACCCAGTTTACGTTATTATCGGCTAATTGTTGTTGTAATAGTTCGCCGCCATGACCATAAACTAAGTTAGTCGATATAGCACCTAGCGCATTGGCATTATCGATAACGTGTTGCACCATAGGTTTACCTGCCACTTTATGCAGTACCTTAGGCAGAGCAGAGCGCATACGAGTACCTTTACCCGCTGCAAGAATTACTGTTGTTAGAGCCATTAAAACAATTTCCTTTTTCCGTTGTTTTAGCTTGATAGAATAAGTGTGCTGCAAAGTAGATTACGTAAGTCACATCATGTGCAAATACTCAGTAGGCTAAGCAATGACTACTGAATCTTAACTTAAGCAAAGTAACACCTAATAGAATAGGGTTATTGTAACGAGGATCTTGCGTAGATATAAGTAATAATGAAGAGATATTAGCCATAACGATTAATTTATTTACAAATAGCCACGGGATTTATCATCAAGCACAAAAAAGCCCACATAAAGTGGGCTTTTAAAAACCAGATAGGCTTACTTTTTACGTAATTGCTGAATAATGCGTAGCTGAGCAATTGCTTCAGCTAGTTGCATTGCTGCTTGATTGTAATCAAGTTCAGCAGATGCGCCTTTTGCCATTTGGGCTTCAGCGTCACGTTTAGCTTGCTCTGCAGCTTTCTCGTCCAGGTCTTCACCACGAACAGCTGTATCAGCAAGTACGGTTACTATGTTCGGTTGAACTTCTAGTGTACCGCCAGCAATATAGATGAGTTCTTCTTCACCAAATTGCTTAACTAAACGTACCATACCAGGTTTAAGGGCAGTTAGTAGTGGGGCGTGACCGGCATTAACACCTAACTCACCTTCACTACCAGATACTTGAATAGATTCTACTAAACCAGAAAATAATTTCTCTTCAGCACTTACTACATCAAGATGTACAGTCATAGCTGCCATACTACCCTCCTAATTACATGCTTTTGGCTTTTTCTTGAGCTTCTTCAATAGAGCCAACCATGTAGAACGCTTGCTCTGGCATATCATCAAACTCACCGTTTAAGATACCTTTGAAGCCTGCAATTGTGTCTTTAAGTGAAACGTATTTACCTGGCGCACCTGTAAATACCTCTGCCACGAAGAATGGCTGAGATAGGAAACGCTGGATTTTACGTGCACGAGATACAAGTTGCTTATCTTCGTCAGAAAGCTCGTCCATACCTAGAATCGCGATGATGTCTTTAAGTTCTTTGTAACGCTGAAGAACTGTTTGAACGCCGCGCGCTATACCGTAATGCTCTTCACCGATTACTTGCGGATCAAGCTGACGTGAAGATGAATCAAGAGGGTCTACCGCTGGGTAGATACCTAGTGATGCGATATCACGTGAAAGTACCACTGTTGCATCTAAGTGAGCAAACGTTGTTGCTGGAGATGGATCCGTTAAATCATCCGCAGGTACGTATACCGCTTGGATTGAAGTAATTGAACCAGTCTTAGTAGATGCGATACGCTCTTGAAGTACACCCATTTCTTCAGCAAGTGTAGGCTGGTAACCTACCGCTGATGGCATACGACCAAGAAGTGCTGATACTTCTGTACCCGCAAGTGTATAACGGTAGATGTTATCTACGAAGAAAAGTACGTCGCGACCTTCGTCACGGAACTTCTCAGCCATAGTAAGACCTGTTAACGCTACGCGTAAACGGTTACCAGGTGGCTCGTTCATCTGACCGTATACAAGCGATACTTTATCAAGTACGTTTGAATCGTTCATTTCATGGTAGAAATCGTTACCCTCACGAGTACGCTCACCAACACCTGCGAATACTGAGTAGCCGCTGTGCTCGATTGCGATGTTACGGATAAGTTCCATCATGTTTACGGTTTTACCAACACCGGCACCACCGAATAAACCAACTTTACCACCTTTAGCGAATGGACACACAAGGTCGATTACCTTGATACCCGTTTCTAAAAGTTCAACTGAGCTTGATTGCTCTTCGTAAGTAGGTGCTGCACGGTGGATAGACATACGCTCGTCTTCACCGATTGGACCTGCTTCATCAATTGGCTCACCAAGTACGTTCATGATACGACCTAGGGTCTTAGTACCAACTGGAACTTGAATTGCTTCGCCTGTGTTTTCTACTGAAGCACCACGACGTAAACCGTCTGTAGTACCTAGTGCGATAGTACGTACCACACCGCCACCTAGCTGCTGTTGAACTTCTAAAGTCAAACCAGCTAAATCGCCATCTGTTACTTTTAGCGCGTCATATACGGCTGGCACGCTGTCTTGTGGAAATTCGATATCCACAACGGCGCCGATAATTTGGACGACCTTACCTAAACTCATGTCTATTCCTCTCGTTAATCTTTGCCTGAAGCATTAAACTGCTGCTGAACCAGAACAAATCTCACTAATTTCTTGTGTGATTGCTGCTTGGCGAGCTTTGTTATATACAAGCTGTAACTCATCCATAAGGTCACCGGCATTATCAGTTGCAGCTTTCATTGCAACCATGCGGGCAGCCTGTTCAGAGGCAGCGTTTTCAACTACACCTTGGTATACTTGAGACTCAATGAAACGTACTAACAAAGACTCTAAAATAGCCTCTGGATTTGGTTCATATAAGTAATCCCACGCATGTGTAGATACTTCTTCTTCAGCTTTTGGCAAAGGGAGTAACTGATCTACTATTGGCTCTTGCTTCATGGTATTAACAAAGTTGTTATATACCAGGAATAAACGGTCAATTTTACCTTCAGAAAATGCATCTAGCATTATTTTTACCGGACCAATTACGTCCTGTACTGAAGGCTTATCTCCAAGACCTGCTTTTTTAGCAAGCACTTGACCACCAAAACGTTGAAAGAAGCCAGCTGCTTTACTACCTAAAGTAGCAAAATCAGCATCTACGCCTTTCTCTTTCCACGCTTTAATGTCTAATGCAACTTTCTTAAACTCATTTGAGTTTAAGCCGCCACATAGACCACGGTCAGTAGAGATAACAATATAACCAACTCGTTTTACTTCACGTTCTTCTAAGAACGGGTGAGTAAAATCAAGATTTGCTTGAGCAACACGACCAATCACTTTACGTAATTTTTCAGCGTATGGACGGCTTGAAGCCACTCGTTCTTGCGCCTTTTTCATTTTAGACGCAGCAACCATTTCCATTGCGCTAGTGATCTTTTGAGTATTTTTAATACTGCCGATCTTGCTTTTAATCTCTTTTCCGCTGGCCATGACTCTCTCTCCGAATCAAAGTGTGCTTTAGGATATAAAGCACACCATTAATAACTAAATTACCAAGTTTGCGTAGACTTGCACTTCTCTAGAAGTTCTTTAAGCTGCGCTTCGATCTCGGCGTTGTAGTTACCAGTTTCATTGATTTGAGCCATAAGCTCTGCGTATGTGCTATTTGCGAAAGAAAGTAATGCCGCTTCGAAATCCATGATTTTAGAGATTTCGATGTCTTGCAAGTAACCTTTCTCAGCTGCGAATAACGACAAAGACATTTCAGCAACAGACATTGGCGCGTACTGTTTCTGCTTCATTAGCTCTGTTACACGCTCACCATGCTCAAGTTGAGCACGAGTAGCATCATCAAGGTCAGACGCGAACTGCGAGAACGCAGCTAATTCACGGTACTGAGCTAGGGCTAGACGAATACCGCCACCTAGTTTCTTAACGATTTTAGTTTGTGCAGCACCACCAACACGCGATACCGAGATACCAGCATTTACTGCCGGACGGATACCTGAGTTGAATAAGTCAGTTTCTAAGAAGATCTGACCATCGGTGATAGAGATAACGTTTGTCGGTACGAACGCAGAAACGTCGCCGCCTTGAGTTTCAATGATAGGCAATGCCGTCAATGAACCTGTTTTACCTTTCACTTCACCATTAGTGAACTTTTCTACGTAATCAGTGTTTACACGTGATGCACGCTCTAAAAGACGCGAGTGAAGGTAGAATACGTCACCTGGGTATGCTTCACGGCCTGGTGGACGCTTAAGTAGCAATGAGATTTGACGGTAAGCAACTGCTTGCTTAGATAAATCATCATATACGATTAATGCGTTTTCACCACGGTCACGGAAGTATTCACCCATAGTACAGCCCGAGAACGGTGCTAAGTACTGAAGTGCCGCAGATTCAGAAGCAGATGCTACAACTACGATAGTATTTGCAAGTGCACCGTGCTCTTCTAATTTACGTACTACGTTAGCAATAGTAGATGCTTTTTGACCAACCGCTACGTACACACACTTAACGCCTGTGTCTTTTTGGTTGATGATTGCATCGATTGCTAGTGCAGTTTTACCTGTTTGGCGGTCACCGATAACAAGCTCACGCTGACCACGACCAACTGGGATCATAGCATCGATAGATTTGTAACCAGTTTGTACTGGCTCATCTACTGATTGACGTTCGATTACACCTGGTGCAATTTTTTCTACAGGTTCAAACCCGTCGTTATCTAAAGCGCCTTTACCATCGATAGGAGCACCTAGTGTGTTTACAACACGACCAAGTAGACCCGCACCAACAGGAACTTCTAAGATACGACCAGTTGTGTATACTTTTACGCCTTCTGTAAGGTCAGCGTAAGGACCCATTACTACTGCACCAATTGAGTCGCGCTCAAGGTTTAGTGCGATAGCATAACGGTTGCCAGGAAGCTCAATCATCTCACCTTGCATACAGTCAGCTAGACCGTGGATGCGAATGATACCGTCAGTAACAGATACAATTGTACCTTCGTTACGAGCTTCACTTACAACTTCGAACTTCTCAATACGTTGTTTGATCAGATCTGAAATTTCAGTGGAATTAAGTTGCATGCTCTTTTTCCCAATTACGATTGTAGTGTTGTGGCTAAGCGATTTAATTTACCGCGTAAAGAGCCGTCAATTACAGTGTCGCCTGCCTTAATAATAAGACCGCCAACTACTGTAGCGTCTTCACTACAATTCAGCTTAACTTTGCGTGCGAAACGTTTTTCAAGTGCCGCTACCAATGATTCTTGCTGCGCTGCAGCAAGAGGTGTTGCCGAAATCACATCAATATCGATTTCTTTTTCATAGTCTGCTTTTAAAGCAGAAAATAAATGGGCAACTTCAGGTAGTGCAATCAAACGTCCATTTTCAGCCATCACCTTAACTAGGTTCTGACCTTGTTCGTTGAGCTGCTCACCACATAAGTTAATAAATAACTCAGCTTGTGCGGTAGCAGTAGGCAATCCAGCTAAAATGGTAGATGCCTGTTCATTGCTGGCAACGTGGCCAGCAAAGAACAACATGTCATTCCAGCTTTCAATAGCGCCTTTTTCAACGGCAAGTTCAAAAGCCGCTTTAGCGTATGGGCGAGCGATAGTAGTCAATTCAGACATGCTCATACCCTCCTAATTACAGCTCAGCGACAAGTTTTTCAACGATGTCACTATGTGCGGCTTGATTGATTTCGCGCTCTAAAATTCTTTCTGCGCCAACCACTGCCAGAGTTGCTACTTGCTTACGTAGCTCTTCTGTCACACGGTTACGCTCTGATTCAATTTCAGAGTGCCCTTGAGCAATAATTTTTTCACGCTCTTGCTGACCACGAACAGTTTCTTCGTCAACAATTAGCACGGCACGCTTTTTAGCTTGTTCAATGATATCAGCCGCTTGAGCCTTTGCATCTTTAAGCTGTTCTGCAGCTTTCTGTTGCGCTAGTTCTAAGTCTTTCTCGGCTCTATCAGAGGCAGCTAAACCATCTTCGATTTTCTTCTGGCGAGCTTCAATTGCACCGTTTAGTGGTGGCCATACGTATTTCATACAAAATAATACGAACACCGTAAACGCAATTAATTCACCGATAAGAGTGGCGTTTAAGTTCACAACCGCTCCTCCTTAAATAGTAAGCTGTTCAAAAAATAAAATTAAAGTACGAACAACAATACCATCGCGATACCAACACCAATCATTGCTACAGCATCGATTAGACCAGCAAGGATAAACATTTTAACTTGTAGCGATGGTGCAAGCTCAGGTTGACGCGCACATGCTTCAAGGAATTTACCGCCCATGTTACCAAAACCGATTGCTGTACCGATTGCACCGAAGCCGATAAGTAAAGCTACTGCGATGTACTTAAGACCTAATACTAGTTCCATTTTTTTCTCCAAAGTTTCAATTGTAATTAAAAGTAAAAATTAAAAGTTATAAATTAGTGATTATCCGAACTTGCCATGCTTAGGTATACGATTGTAAGCATCATAAATACGAATGCTTGCAATACAATTACCAAGATATGGAATACAGCCCACACAAAGTGCAACGGTAGTTGCATTAAACCTATTGCACCGATAAGGATGAAGATTAACTCACCTGCATATAAGTTACCGAACAAACGCAGTGCCAGTGAAAACGGCTTAGAAACCAATGCGATAAGCTCTAGTAATAGGTTGAATGGGATTAAAAGAATCTGCATAGCTGTATTGTTTGAACTAAACGGATGAAGTGTTAGTTCTTTAATAAAACCGCCGATACCCTTTATTTTTATTGAGTAACCAATCATTAGAATGAACACGCCCAGCGCAAGTGCTGCGGTCATGTTGATATCTGTAGTTGGTACAATTTTCATGTATACGTCGTGTGAATCCATACCAAACGCAGTTTCGCCAACAAATCCGGCAAATGCTGGTAGGAAGTCAACTGGGATTAAATCCATTAAGTTCATTAAGAATATCCACACGAATATTGTTAATGCTAATGGTGCAATTAGCTTACTTTTACCGTGGAAGGTATCGCGTACGTTGTCGCCAACGAACTCAACAACCATTTCAATGAAACACTGAAATTTCCCAGGTACACCCAGAGTTGATTTTTTTGCGGCACTACGGAAGATCCATAAAAATATTAGACCTAGTCCGATAGACCATGCGAGGGTATCTACATGCCATGTCCAGAAACCACTATCCGTACATGCTTTATTGAAGGCAAGACCAGCGTCGGTCGAGCACATCTTAGCATTGGTTAAGTGGTGCTGAATATGGCTAGATAGAGTAACTTCTTCTGCAGCCATGTTATATCCCAAAAGTTAATGTTTAAAAAAAACGGGTGTAAACAATCCTGTAAACAACACCAACACATAAGCACAAAAGAAAGGTAGCAATACTACCGGATAAAGCTTTAGCATTAGTGCAAACAAAACGATTGTTAGCATAAATTTTAATCCGTTGCCGCGTTTTAACGAGGCATACGCTTGATTTGCTCGACTTGCACCCATATATCTGAATGCATAAAGCGCAAATACAAAGTTAGGAAGTACTGCGACAGCGCCACCAGCTAGAGCTGAAAGTGCGGCATTGGTTTCCCAACCTATAAAAATTATTAGTGCAGCTAAAAGGGCTACAAATCCCTGAAGGCAAATTAATTTTAATGCGGCAAGCCTATACGGGCCTGCTAACTTATTAGTCACTTTTAATTAACCTTTATGACGCTCTAATTGTCAGGGTATGAAAACTGGCGAAATTATACTTAATCCTGCCAGTTTTGCAACTTGAGTAGGTGCTTTGTAACACAAAATCGCTGTAAATGTCCCTTTTTAGACATCCAATGAATTAATGGTGGGAATAGTCTTGATTGATACGGTTTAAAATACCGTCTAACTCGTCAAGATTAGTGTAAGAAATAACCAACTTCCCTTTGCCTTTTTTGTTGTAATTTATTTCTACTTTTGCCCCAAGGTTATCAGCAAGTTGTTGCTCTAACTGTTTAACATCTGGGTCTTTTTCTATTACTTCTTTTGCTGGAGCAGGCTCTAAAATAGAGCGCACTAGCTTTTCAGTTTCGCGAACGGTCAATGCTTTTGCAACAGCTAAACGGGCTGCATCTGATTGCACTTCGCCTTCAAGTGCTAATAAGCAACGTGCGTGACCCATTTCAATGTCACCATGCTCTAACAAAATCTTTACATCGTTATTGAGGTTGTTCAAGCGTAATAAGTTAGTCACGGTCGTACGCGATTTACCCACCGCATCAGCTACCTGTTGATGCGTTAACTCAAACTCATTAAGCAAGCGATTAAGTGCTATCGCTTCTTCCATGGCGTTTAAGTCTTCACGCTGAATATTTTCAATTAGGGCAATAGCAACGGCCGCTTCATCGGGTACATCTTTAATAATACAGGGTACAAACTCAAGCTTGGCAATTTGAGCCGCGCGCCAACGACGTTCACCGGCAATAATTTCATAACTGTTATGCGCAACTGGGCGCACAACAATCGGTTGAATTATCCCTTGTGAACGAATTGAACTGGCGAGTTCTTCAAGTGCCTCTTCAGACATGTCTTTACGAGGTTGGTATTTCCCTGAGTGTAAAAACTCGATGGGTAGTTTTTGTAATTCACTGTTGCTAGGCTGTGCCGCATTTTCAACTGCGTTTGTTACATTGGCGCTGTCGTGTTCCTTGCTTTCGCTTGGTGCAGGTTTAGATGAACTTAAAAGTGCATCGAGTCCTCGGCCTAAACCTCGTTTTTTAGCAGACATGTTATTTTTTTACCTCAAAGTTAGGCGACAACGGGAGTTGTTTTTTCTTTTCTGCGTAGCATTTCACCCGCGAGAGCTAAATACGCTTTCGCACCACTTGATGCTCGATCGTAGTACATTGCCGGTGCGCCAAAACTTGGGGCTTCTGCAAGTCGAACATTACGTGGGATCACCGTACGGTATACTTTATCGCCAAAATGTTGTTTTAATTGTTCTGATACATCATTTGCTAATCGATTACGCGGATCGTACATAGTACGAAGTATGCCTTCAATCTGTAAGTTAGGATTAACTAACTTAGCAAGTTGCGTAATCGTGTCCATTAATGCGGTTAATCCTTCCAATGCATAATATTCACATTGCATAGGTACTAAAATAGAATCGGCAGCGGCCATGGCATTAACGGTTAACATATTTAAAGAAGGCGGGCAGTCTATAAAAATAAACTCGTACTGATCCTGAATTTTTTCAAGTGCATTGCGTAAGCGTACTTCGCGAGCAAATAATTCCATCAATTTAACTTCTGCAGCGGTCACATCGCCGTTTGCAGCAATCATATGATATTCGCCTGAGGTTTCTTTAATAATCACCTCATCAATAGGCTTATCTTCTATGAGTAAATCATAGATAGTAGGGACGTCACCATATTTGTCGACGCCACTGCCCATGGTCGCATTGCCTTGCGGATCGAGATCTATTAACAGCACTTTACGCTTCGTTGCAGCCATAGATGCAGCGAGATTAACGGCAGTGGTCGTTTTACCTACTCCGCCTTTTTGATTTGCTAATGCAATGACTTTTGCCACAGTGTCTCTGATCCCTAGTCTTTAGAAAGAATTATTAAATGTCGTTGTGCATCTAAATCGGGTACTTCTAATGCAATTTTTTGCTCAAACTTAACACCAGCAGGGAGTGAGTCTAATTCCTCACTTGGAAATACCCCTTTAAGTGCAATGAACTTACCTGAATGATCGATTAAGTGCGAACACCAGTCAATCATATCTTGTAACGATGCAAATGCACGACTTAGTACGCCATCTAATTTAACACTTGGTTGATATTCTTCAACTCTTGACTGCACAGGGGTCACATTATCAAGGCCAAGCTCATGTTTAACATGCATTAAAAAACGTACACGTTTACCTAAACTATCTAATAATACAAACTGCGTATCGGGTAAGGCAATAGCTAACACTATGCCCGGTAAACCAGGACCTGTGCCAACATCAATATAATGATGACCGGTCAAGTGAGGCGCAACAACTAAGCTATCCATTATATGTTTAACCATCATTTCTTGAGGTAAACGTACTGAGGTTAAATTATAGGCTTTATTCCACTTATCGAGTAATTCGACATAGCGAACAAGTTGTTGCTGTTGTTTTTGTGTTAGCGCAATATCAGTTTGCGCTAACAAAGTTGTTAATTGTTGCTGTAACACAATGTACCTTTACCGTTACGCAGTTTTGCGTAACAAGCCTTGCTTCTTCAGATACACTAATAATAGCGAAATCGCCGCTGGGGTGATACCAGAAATACGCGAAGCTTGGCCGATAGTGTCTGGACGAGCATCAATTAACTTAGCAACTACTTCGTTTGATAAACCAGAGACGGTTTTATAATCAAACTCTTTTGGTAAAATTGTTTCTTCATGACGAAGCTGCTTATTGATCTCATCTTGTTGACGCGCGATATAACCTGCGTACTTCGTATGAATTTCAACCTGTTCTAGGGCGGCCTTATTGGTAAACTCAGATCCGAGTCCTTCAATGGCCATCAAGTCGTTATAACGCACTTCAGGTCGGCGTAATAATTCTTCTAAGCTGGCTTCACGCACAAGTGGCGTTTTAAGTAATTCATTTACTTGATCAACAACCGCATGATCTTTATGGATCCAGGTGTCTTTAATACGCTGTTTCTCTTTAGCGATCACTTCCATTTTTTCGTTGAATGCTTGCCAACGTTCATCATTAACTAAACCTAATTCACGGCCTTTTTCAGTTAAACGAATATCAGCGTTGTCTTCACGAAGTAGCAAACGGTATTCAGCGCGGCTAGTAAACATACGGTACGGTTCTTTTGTACCCAGTGTTGCTAAGTCGTCAATCAGTACGCCAACATAGGCTTCATCACGACGTGGTGTCCACGATTCTTTGCCTTGCACTTGTAATGCCGCATTCATACCTGCGATCAGACCTTGTGCGCCCGCTTCTTCGTAACCGGTCGTACCATTAATCTGACCAGCAAAAAATAAACCATCAATAAATTTAGTTTCTAATGATTGTTTTAAGTCGCGCGGATCAAAAAAGTCATATTCTATAGCGTAGCCAGGACGACAAATATGTGCGTTCTCAAATCCGGTGATCGATTGCACAATTTCTAACTGCACATCGAACGGTAAGCTGGTTGAAATACCGTTAGGATATAACTCGTATGACGTTAAGCCTTCTGGCTCTACAAATATCTGGTGCTTATCTTTATCAGCAAAACGGACAATTTTATCTTCAATAGACGGACAGTAACGTGGGCCTATTCCTTCGATAACACCTGAGTACATAGGTGAGCGATGTAAGTTTTTGCGAATAACATCATGTGTTTTTTCATTGGTGTAAGTGATGTAACACGGAATTTGTTGTGGGTGGTCGCTTTCTTTACCCATAAATGAGAATACCGGTGTTGGTGCATCACCTGGTTGTTCTTGCATTTTAGAAAAATCAACAGTGCGTGCATCAATACGTGGTGGTGTGCCTGTTTTTAAACGATCCACTCTAAATGGAAGTTCGCGTAAACGATCAGCCAATGCAATTGAAGGTGGATCGCCTGCACGGCCACCTTTAAAGTTTTCAAGACCGATATGAATTTGGCCACCTAAGAATGTGCCTACGGTTAGTACTACACTAGGAGCACTGAAACGCAGACCCATTTGGGTAACTACACCAGTTACACGGTTGTTTTCAACAATAAGATCATCACATGATTGTTGAAAAATCTTTAAGTTTTCTTGGTTTTGAAGTGTGTTCTGAATAGCCGCTTTGTACAAAGCACGATCCGCTTGAGCACGAGTAGCTCGTACAGCAGGGCCTTTAGAAGAATTAAGCGTACGGAATTGGATCCCGCCTTTGTCAATAGCCTGAGCCATTGCGCCACCAAGAGCATCAATTTCTTTAACTAAGTGGCCTTTGCCAATGCCACCAATCGCTGGGTTACAAGACATTTGACCAAGGGTATCCATATTGTGAGTCAGCAGCAGGGTATTCATCCCCATACGGGCAGCTGCCAATGTGGCTTCAGTGCCAGCATGTCCACCACCTACTACGATAACGTCAAAATTTTCGTGAAAAATCATTAATGGGATCCTACTTAAATCAAACCAGTAAACTTCAAAAGGGAGCGTATTCTACCTAGAAATTAGCAGAAGATAAATGATTAAACAGTGCTCAAGATCTAAGTAAGTGATCTCTAATAATATAAAGGATCTTTTAAAGAGATCTTTTAATACTATTACTACTACTGATCAGCTTTTCTGTTGATAAGCTTTAGATCATGATTAAAAACATATAATTAGATCGGATCTAAAGGTGTTAATATGATCGGATCTTCAGGCAAATAAGCTCTGATCAAAACAGGCTGTTATACACAGGCCGATCAAGTCTCGATCTTATCCCATGGATAAGCATGGTTAAAAAAGCAGTTTAATCAGTGTTTATCCACAAAATCTTTTAAATTATTAGTAAATTGTGGGTAACTTTATTTACAACTTTTTACTTGATCTTTCTATTTTAGACCTGTTTTTGCTATCCACGAGTCTAACCAAGCTAAGGCCGTATCTTCTGGAAGTGCTTCATCAAGAATATTCAGTTCTAACCGCGGTGCTAACTGTATCGCGCCTTTTTGGCTTAAAAGCGTATCTATATTACGCCCTGCAAGGTTATACGTGTCATAACTGGTATCACCTAAAGCGATGACCGTGTACTTTAAGTGCGATAAATCATCAACTTGAGATAACTCATCAACAAAGTTAATAAGGTTTTCTGGGTAATCACCCGCACCATAGGTTGATGTACAAATTAACCAAATGGTATTTTGCTGATCTATTTCACTAAATTCAGGTTGATCATGTAGTTGGGTATTAATACCTTGGCTATTAAGCGCATCGCTTAGTTGTTCGGCAACGTACTCGGCGGATCCCATTTGACTACCAACGATAAGATTTACTGAACTCATGAATATTTGTGATCACTATTAGTTTTAATTGCCGCCTATGATAGCCCAGTGAGTATAACAGTAAAGTTAAGAGTGCTATTTTGTATAACTATTTTTGTACTTATTTAAGCCTTTACTTAAATGTATTGTTTAACTACCTGATAATTAAAGGTTTAACAAAATATCTTTAAATGTAATCTTCTGATCAAGTTGTTGATAAGGTTGGGGAAAGCTCTGCTTAACTATCAATTAAAGTTGCAGTTTTATTGCTAAGTCATTGATTTTATATTTAGTATTTGCCACCAGCGATTGAAAATAAACGTATAGATGCTTGTTGATCTTAATGTGGATATAAAGCTTGTTGATAACCTTAAATTGGGATCGAAAATAATTTTAAAAAATGATCTATTTAGTCAGATCAGGTTAAATAACCATTATTATTTTTTATAAACAGCCCTTTTTTAATTAAATACAGCTTATTTCCCCATTTTAAAGACGTTTAATTCCTCGCTGAAGCAAAAAAACACGCAATTGTGGATAACTGATCTGCAAAAAAATAAATTTGAGTGATCTAAAGTGAATATTTAACTGAATTTTGCTGGTGGTGTAGACGAACAAAACGTATTTTTTAGTTACGTTTTGTTTTTATGACTTGATAATTCCCCCTATTCAAACATGGATAACCAATGCTATAGCTTCAGTTTTAGAGTGTTTAATAAGCATAACTACAGCTATTTTGTTCTATAAATGAAAACGTTTTAGCCGCTAATAGCTGTGATTATTAGCGTTGTTACATTTTTTATGTACATTATTAAAGGCGAATTGAGGCTGATATAAGTGCAGCTCAAACTGTATTTGTAGTCTGTTTGGTTTTTAAAGTGGATTATTAAAGCACAGCTAGGTGAGTTGTTATTGTAAATATTAGGCATGGAAAAGGGCGCCTAAGCACCCTTAATAAATTATATTGTTACTTATTAATTCGACTATTTACCGATACAGAACGAGCTAAATATTTTGCCAAGTAGATCATCTGAGGTAAATTCACCAGTTATTTCGTTAAGATACTGCTGCGTTAAACGCAGTTCTTCAGCCAAAATTTCACCGGCCACATGCATTTCTAATTGTGTTTTACCGGTATCTAAGTGGTAGGCTGCATGCTCAAGGGCATCTAAGTGACGACGACGCGCCATAAATCCACCCTCTGTGGCCCCATCAAAACCAATACAGGCTTTTAAGTGCTCACGCACAAGTTCTATACCGTCAGCATTTTTAGCACTTAAACTGATGACCGGATATTGTTGCTTTTGATCCATACCGACTACATCACCTGATAAATCGGCTTTGTTTCTGATCACGGTCACGCCCATACCTTGGGGTAACTTAGCCATAAATTCTGGCCAAATAGCATGAGGGTCGGTATCGGTTGTATCGGTGCCATCAAGCATAAATAACACGCGATCGGCTTGGTTTATTTCATCCCATGCACGCTCAATACCTATTTGTTCAACGCGATCTGGGCTTTCACGCAGGCCTGCGGTGTCGATTATATGCAGTGGCATACCATCTATATGTATATGCTCACGTAGTACGTCTCGAGTGGTGCCAGCTATTTCTGTTACGATGGCCGCTTCTCGTCCTGCTAATGCATTAAGTAAGCTTGATTTACCTGCATTAGGGCGACCAGCAATAACGACGCGCATACCTTCGCGCATTATGCTGCCTTGTTTGGCTTGATTGGTTACGGCATTAAGTTGCTCAATGATGGCATTTAAATCACCGCCCACTTTTCCGTCTGATAAAAAATCGATTTCTTCATCAGGAAAATCAATAGCGGCTTCTACGTACATCCGCAAGTGAATGACTTTTTCAACTAAGGTTTCTATGTGCTTAGAGAATTGGCCTTGAAGTGACTGTAGGGCGCTTTTAGCCGCTTGCTCACTGGTTGCATTAATTAAGTCGGCGATTGCTTCTGCTTGAGTTAAATCAAGCTTGTCGTTCATAAACGCACGCTCAGAGAATTCACCAGGCTTTGCTAAACGTACCCCGTCTATTTTACTTATTTCTTTGAGTAGCATATCAAGCACAACAGGGCCGCCATGGCCTTGAAGTTCGAGTACGTCTTCACCGGTAAATGAGTGTGGGCCGGCAAAGTAAATCGCAATACCTTGGTCAAGTTGCTGACCTGCAAGGGTGTTAAATGGCACATAGTCGGCATAACGAACTTTAGGGACTTTGCCAATTATTTTTTCAGCAACCTGTTTGGCTAGGTTTCCTGAAACGCGAATAATACCAACACCGCCTCGGCCTGGGGCAGTGGCTTGTGCTGCAATTGTATCGTGATTGATCATGCGGTTTATTTGCCAACTTAAATAACGTAATGGCGGTATTGTAACCTATCAAATAGGCACTCGCGAATGCTGTTATAAAAAATTGGCAATAAAAAAGGCGACCTAAGTCGCCTTTATATAAGTAGGGAGGATTAATCGCCCCTTACTTTAATACCTTTCTTTTCCATGCCACGGTAGATGATTAACATCTGGACAATAGAGATAAGGTTAGACACTAACCAGTAAAGTACTAAACCAGATGGGAACCATAAGAAGAACACAGAGAAGATAACCGGCATAAAGGTCATCATTTTTTGCTGCATTGGATCGGTAACCGTCATAGGTTGTAGTTTTTGCGTTACAAACATACTCGCACCAAATAAGATTGGTAATACGTAGTATGGGTCTTGCGCAGAAAGGTCAGTTAGCCAAAGTACAAATTCAGCGTGACGAAGTTCTGTTGATTCTAAGAATACATAGAACAAGGCTAAGAAGATTGGCATTTGTAGTAAAATAGGGAAACAGCCACCCATAGGGTTCACTTTTTCTTTACGGTACATTTCCATCGTCGCTTGGCCGAATTTTTGACGATCATCGCCATACTTTTCTTTTAGCGCCTTCATCTTAGGCTGTAACGCACGCATTTTAGCCATTGAGGTGTACTGTGCTTTAGTCAGTGGATACATTAATGTTTTAACGATAATAGTGATGGCAATAATTGCTACACCCCAGTTACCTAAAATACTGTGTAACCATTTTAATAGCACAAATAACGGCTGCGAAATGAAAAACAACCAACCATAATCAACTGTTAAGTCTAGGTCTGGATGAATGGCTTCAAGTTTATCTGACTCTTTAGGGCCCATGTAATAAGTTGCAGTAAGTACTTGCTCACTACCAGCTTGAACATTAACCGCTTCGTCTTTAACACCAATAATAGCCGCATTACTTTTAGTAATTAAGCTATAAAGTGTATTTACTTGATCTTGCATTGGTACCCAAGCACTTACAAAGTAACGCTGAATAAAGGCAACATAGCCACCTTGGGTATTAATGCTGAGGTTTTTATCGGCCATATCTGAAAAACTATACTTTTCGTATTTTTCTTCATCAGTACCGTATGCAGCCCCTAAATAGTTTTGATCAACCATACTGCCTTTTTCTTGTACGGTGCGCTTTATTTGTGTGTAAAGTTGCACTTGTACTGGCGCGCTAGTGGTGTTGTTAACTTTATATTCTAAGCCAACATCATATTGACCCTTTTTGAATACATAAGTCTTAGTAAAGCTTACACCGTTGCTGTCGGTAAATTGCAGTGGAACGCGAAGCTCATCACCTGTTAAGGTGTAAGAGGTTTGCTCTGATTGGTAAGTAGGACGACCATTTGCAGATGCATCTGGGCCATTTAAACCTATTAAACCACTTTGTGAAAAGTATTGTTTACCATCAAACTCACCAAGTAGCATGTAAGGAACATCACTGCCTTTGGTTTCTTTATAATTAATTAAGTTTGTTTCAACAATGTCACCGCCTTTGGTGTCAATTTTAACTTTGAACACGTCAGTTGTAATATCAATGACTGAGCGTTTAGCTAAAGTAGTTGAAGCAGGTAAACCAGAGTCTGATGAAGCTGGAACATAATCATCTGATTCCGGTGAGTTTGCTTTTAGTGTTTGTGTAGTGGCACTAGGATCGGCTTTTGGTGTGTTGTAGTCATTATTCCATTCTTGAAATAATAAAAACGACACTAGCATTAGGCCGATGAATAAAAACGTGCGTTGCGATTCCATAACAGCTCTTATTTCTCGTGTTGGTGGTTAATACGGGTTAATTTTTCAGGAACGGGGTCGTCTCCACCTGAATGTAAAGGATGGCATTTTAATATGCGTTTAACTGCGAGCCAACTGCCTTTTACTGCACCATGCAAATTAATTGCTTGAATAGCGTAGCTAGAACAGGTTGGATTAAAACGACAATGCGGACCCAATAGCGGGCTAATCCACTTTTGATAACCGCGGATAAATAAAACTAAACAACGTGTTGGTAACGCAGCAAGTGGTTTAAGTAACCTCATGTTGTACATGCCCCTACGTTATGTTTAGTGAATAGATACCATGTATTTAAAGACTTACTTTAAGATTTTAAACGCATGATTAAAAGGTGAGCTAAAGATACCTTAATTAACCCTGTAATTCTATTGCTATTGAGTTTGTTTAGTCGATTTAGCTGATTTGTTTGGGCGTTTTTTAAATGGTGGCGGTTTAGGGGCACCGGGTTTGCAGCGTTCATTAATTTTACGCCACAACTTTGTTAGTTGTTTGGTTAATTCTTCATTGGACTGTTCATCAATGCCACTTTTTACCATCAACACAATATCTATATTATCGAGCGTGTGTTGGTTTAAACGAAAACTTTCGCGAGCAAGACGTTTAATACGGTTTCGTTGACATGCCTTTTTTACACGTTTTTTAGCAACAGTAAGGCCTAACCTAGGTTTAGACTGGTCACTTGGTTTTGCTAATAAGGTAAAGAAAGGAGTTGCAGCCCGAGCGGGTTCATTAAATATGCGAGAGTAATGCGAGGGAGTTAACAGACGTAACTCCCTGCCAAAGCTAAAGTCTTCCACTTATAAATTAAGCAGAAAGAACTTTGCGGCCTTTAGCACGGCGACGAGCTAATACTTTACGGCCATTTACAGTTGCCATACGAGCACGGAAACCGTGTGTACGTTTGCGTTTTAAAACGCTAGGTTGAAAAGTTCTTTTCATAACAATCTCATCCGATCGGTTAAAGTTAAAACACCCTATGCAGGTCGCGATCCTGGCACAGGTGCCATTGCGAGCGCGAGATATTATAGATGAAGTGACGAAAAGTCAATCATAATAGAGCGCGTAAAGCATGTTTATTTGTGATCAACTTTCATGATCCGATAGGATCATCATAAATAAGAAGTTTTCCACAGCCCCTGTATAAAAAGTGAATAAAAGCATGGGAAAAGTAAATTAGATCATAAATTATAGTCGCGATCTGCTGCCAGTTTTGTTATGATCTCTAATCAGGCTTTAAAATAAAAAGCTATTTAAATCAGTCTGTTATTATATTTATACATCGATATCAACAATTTTATAAAAATCAATCTTTTACTTGTGGATAAAGTGCATTCATAATAGTCGGTCTTGGGCTGCTTATTGAGCCATTTAAACGCAATACAGGTGTGATTTTTGAATCATTATTGATGTGCGGGAATAAAAATTATATCTCTGGGAGTTTTACTGTGTATCTGTCGGTTTGGCAAAGTTGTTTATATGTATTGCAAGATGAATTGCCTTCGCAGCAATTTAGTATGTGGGTCAGACCACTTCAAGCAGAAAGTACCGAAGATACCTTGACGATTTATGCGCCTAATCGTTTTGTACTTGATTGGGTAAGAGAAAAATACCTAAATAGAATAAATGAGTTACTGGTTGAAATTTGTGGTGTAGAAGCCCCTGAATTACGCTTTGATGTAGGCAGCAAGCCGCTATTAAATGCACAAGCTGCGCCGGTAGTTGAAACACAATCAGCACCAAGTACGCAAGCAACGGCAAAACAACAACCACGAGAACAAAAACCAGTTGTTGAGCCCGCTCCTAAATCGGGTTATAAATCAAACATTAAAGAAAACTATACCTTTGACAGTTTTGTTGAGGGTAAATCTAACCAATTAGCAAAAGCGGCTGCCACTCAGGTAGCAGATAATCCTGGCTCTGCATTTAATCCTGTTTTTATATACGGTGGTACGGGCTTAGGTAAAACGCATTTATTACATGCGGTAGGCAACGGTATTATGGCCAATAAGCCAGATGCTAAAATTGTCTACATGCATTCAGAACGCTTTGTGCAAGACATGGTTAAAGCACTGCAAAATAATGCGATCGAAGAGTTTAAGCGTTATTACCGCAGTGTTGATGCACTCATGATTGATGACATTCAATTTTTTGCTAATAAAGAACGTTCACAAGAAGAGTTCTTTCATACCTTTAATGCATTATTAGAAGGTAACCAGCAAATTATTTTAACCTCTGACCGTTATCCTAAAGAGATTGAAGGGGTTGAAGATCGCCTTAAATCTCGTTTTGGTTGGGGATTAACTATCGCGATTGAGCCGCCAGAGCTTGAAACACGCGTTGCCATTTTGATGAAAAAAGCCCAGCAAAGTAAAATTAATTTACCGCATGAAGTGGCATTTTTTATCGCTAAAAAATTACGTTCAAACGTACGTGAACTTGAAGGGGCTTTAAACCGTGTAATTGCTAATGCAAACTTTACCGGCCGCCCAATTTCTATCGACTTTGTAAAAGAAGCACTGCGTGATTTACTCGCACTGCAAGATAAGCTAGTCACCATAGACAATATTCAACGTACGGTAGCAGAATACTATAGAATACGTGTGTCTGATTTACTGTCTAAGCGCCGCAGCCGCTCTATAGCAAGGCCGCGCCAAGTTGCCATGGCATTATCTAAAGAACTCACTAATCACAGCTTACCTGAGATTGGGGATGCCTTTGGTGGGCGTGACCATACAACAGTACTGCACGCGTGTCGCAAAGTTAAATCATTACGTGACGAAAGCCACGAGATTAAAGAAGATTACCAAAATTTAATAAGAACATTGTCATCTTAGGGCTGACTTTATTATGCAAATAACAATATCAAGAGAACAATTTTTAAAACCATTGGTGCAAGTATCGGGTGCCATAGAGCGTAAGCATACGTTACCCATTTTATCTAACGTATTACTCGTGGTAGAAAATGGCCAGCTTTCAATGACAGGGACCGACCTTGAAATTGAATTAGTGGCGAGCGTGTTTGTAGGTGATGATGTTGCCGATACCAAGCTCACATTACCGGCTAAAAAATTACTCGATATTTGTAAAAGTTTACCGGATGGTTCTGATCTTACTTTAAGCTTGCAAGACCATCAGCTACTTTTAACCAGTGGTAAAAGTCGTTTTTCATTGACCACATTAGCGGCTGAAGATTTTCCTAATTTAGAGCAGTGGGATGGTGAGGTTGAGTTTCAACTAACGCGTTTAGAGTTGCGTAAATTACTTGAAAGCACGCACTTTTCAATGGCAAACCAAGATGTGCGTTATTACTTAAACGGCATGTCGTTTGAAGTTGATAACAGCGATATAAAAACAGTCGCCACTGATGGGCACCGTTTAGCGATTGCACAAAAGCAACTAGGTCAGTCATTAAATACACAGCGCCAATTAATTATACCGCGCAAAGGCGTGCAAGAAATTATGCGCCTAATGGTTGCCGACCAAGAGTTAGTCACTATTCAGTTTGGTGCTAACCACATCCGTATTATTGATATTGAGTTTACTTTTACGAGTAAATTAGTTGATGGCCGTTTCCCTGATTACCGCCGTGTTTTACCACGCGGTGGCGATAAAGTTATTACAGCAAACAGAGAATGGTTACGTAATGCATTTCAACGCGTATCGATTTTATCGAATGAAAAGTTTCGTGGTGTACGTTTAAATTTATCAAACGGTTTATTAAAAATTACGGCTAACAACCCAGAGCAAGAACAAGCGGAAGAAGTAGTTGAAGTAATGTACGAGGGCGATGACCTAGAAATAGGGTTTAATGTGTCTTACGTGCTTGATGTTTTAAATACATTAAAAACTGAAGATGTGTTATTTACACTTGCCGATTCAAATAGCAGTGCACTAATCGAAGGTGCTGGCGATGAAGAAGCTATGTACGTCGTTATGCCTATGCGTTTATAAGATTATAAATACATAATGAGCTTAAGTCATTTGAGCCTCAAATATTTTCGTAATATTGAGGCGCTGACGCTAGAACCAGTTAATGGCGTTAATATAATTTATGGTGAAAACGGCAGCGGAAAAACCAGCCTTTTAGAGGCTATATATTACCTTTCTCACGGCAAATCTTTTCGAACTTCTAAACATAAAAGTATTATTGCACACCAGCAAGATCAGTTTGTTATTCATGGCCGCAAAGCGTTATACGATTTATCTATCCCTATTGGTATTAGTAAAACCCAAGCGGGTGAAACCAATTTAAAAATCCAGGGTAAGGCGAGTCGAAAAGTATCTGAACTTGCCCAGTTAATGCCGGTACAAATAATAACACCAGAAAGCTACTCGCTATTTTTTGGCGGTCCTAAGGAGCGCAGAAAGTTTTTAGACTTAGGTTTGTTCCACGTGGAACATGAGTTTTTTTTCTTATGGCAATCGTTTAATAAAGTGCTTAAACAACGCAACGCCTTATTAAAATCTAAGCCTAAGAATTATTTTGACCAAATCAAGTTTTGGGACAAAGAATTTGTTAGACTGGCAGAACAAATAAATAAATTAAGAATCGCGTATATAACTAGGTTTAAGCAGCAATTTTTTGATAAAATGTGTGCAGAATTAACGCTAATACGCGATTTAGAAATTAGCTTCAATGCGGGCTGGAAAGAGAGTGAATCTCTTTGTGATGCGTTAGAGCAAAGTTTTGAGCGAGATTCTCGCCAAGGCTTTACAAGTAAAGGCCCTCATAAGGCTGATTTTAGTTTTAGTGTCGCTGGCAGCAGTGTTGAGAATGTATTCTCACGCGGGCAATTAAAGTTATTGTTGTATGCGTTAAAAGTAACGCAAAATAGCTTAATTGAGTCAGAGACAGATAAGCAATCAATATTGCTAATAGATGATCTACCTTCAGAACTAAGCGAAGATACAAAAGAGAAAGTGGGCCAGTTATTGACTCACTGTAGTTCTCAAATATTTATTTCTTCAATTTTATCTGAAAGTATTTCTGCTGTGGTGGAACCCATGCAACGAGAACTAAAAATGTTCCACGTGAAACATGGCAACCTAATAACAAGATAAGTGGGATTAACCATGTCTGAGAATTATGATTCGTCGAGTATTAAAGTACTTAAAGGATTAGATGCAGTAAGAAAGCGTCCTGGTATGTATATAGGGGACACCGATGATGGTACGGGCTTACACCACATGGTGTTTGAGGTCGTTGATAACTCTATCGATGAGGCCTTAGCAGGTCACTGTGATGATATTTATGTCACTATTCACTTAGACGGTTCGGTATCTGTAAGAGATAACGGCCGTGGTATTCCTACTTCTATACATGAAGAAGAAGGTGTATCTGCAGCTGAAGTAATTATGACGGTGCTACACGCTGGTGGTAAGTTTGATGATAACTCTTATAAAGTATCAGGTGGCTTGCACGGTGTTGGTGTATCGGTAGTAAATGCATTATCAGAAAAATTAAAACTAACTATTCGTCGTGAAGGTAAACTTTACGAGCAGTTTTACACTATGGGTGTTCCAGATGCACCACTTGCAGCTATTGGTGATTCTGAAACAACCGGTACTGAGTTACGCTTTTGGCCAAGTGGCGAAACGTTCACTAACCTAGATTTCCATTACGATATTTTAGCTAAGCGTTTACGCGAGTTATCGTTTTTGAACTCAGGTGTGAGCATCATTTTAAATGATGAGCGCGAAGAAAATAAGAGTGACCATTTTAAATACGAAGGTGGTATTAGAGCATTCGTTGAATACTTAAACCGCAATAAAACACCAGTACATAAAGGGGTGTTCCATTTTACTCACGAGCGTGAAGAAGATGGTATAAGTGTAGAAGTATCAATGCAGTGGAATGATGCGTTCCAAGAAAATATTTACTGTTTTACTAATAACATCCCACAACGTGATGGTGGTACTCACTTAGCTGGTTTTAGATCTGCGCTAACACGTACGCTTAATAACTACATGGAAAAAGAAGGCTTTAACAAAAAGGCTAAAACAACCAGTAACGCAACGGGCGATGATGCGCGTGAAGGCTTAACGGCAGTTGTGAGTGTTAAAGTGCCTGATCCTAAATTCTCATCACAGACTAAAGACAAGCTAGTATCTAGTGAAGTTAAGTCTGCTGTAGAGCAAGCAATGGCTGAAAAATTCACTGAGTTTTTATTAGAAAACCCAATGGATGCAAAAATTGTTGTTGGCAAAATTATTGATGCAGCACGCGCGCGTGAAGCCGCTCGTAAAGCACGTGAAATGACACGCCGTAAAGGTGCTATGGATTTAGCTGGTTTACCGGGCAAACTAGCGGATTGCCAAGAAAAAGATCCAGCCCAATCTGAACTATATATAGTGGAGGGTGACTCAGCTGGCGGTTCAGCCAAGCAGGGTCGTAACCGTAAGAATCAAGCGATTCTTCCGCTTAAAGGTAAAATCTTAAACGTAGAAAAAGCACGTTTTGATAAAATGTTATCTTCGCAAGAAGTGGCAACGCTGATTACTGCATTAGGTTGTGGTATTGGCCGTGACGAGTATGACCCTGAAAAATTACGTTATCATCGCATCATCATCATGACCGATGCCGACGTGGATGGTTCTCACATTCGTACCTTGCTACTAACGTTCTTCTATCGTCAAATGCCGGAAATTGTTGAACGTGGTTACATTTATATTGCTCAGCCTCCACTTTATAAAGTGAAAAAAGGTAAGCAAGAGCGTTATATTAAAGATGACCCTGCATTAGTTGATTACCTTACATCTCTAGCGCTAAGCAATGCAGCACTGTACACCAGTGATAGTGCAGAAGCAGTTGATGGTGAAGCATTAGAGTCAATTGTTCACGATTATCAAAACACGGTTAAAGTTATCGAGCGCTTAAAGCGTAAGTATCCGAACACCGTTATGAACCGTTTGATTTACCAAAGCGAGCTGAAAAAAGAAGACCTTTCAGATGAAGCTAAGGTAATTGCTTGGACTAAAGAGCTGGTTGATGACTTAATTGAACGTGATGAAGATGCAACTATTTTCCATGCGGGAACTGAGCACGATACAGAGCGTAACTTGTATTATCCAGTTGTGAATATTCGTCAGCATGGTGTGGATAAAGCACACGTACTTCATTATGACTTTATTACATCAAGAGACTACCAACGCATTGCTGTAACAGGTAAAAACATTGCAAATATCATCACAGAGGGTGCTTACATCCAACGTGGTGAGAAAACAAAACCTGTTGATAACTTTGTGGATGCATTGGAATGGTTGATCGCAGAGTCTAAGCGCGGGATCTACATTCAACGCTATAAAGGATTGGGTGAAATGAACCCAAATCAGCTTTGGGAAACCACCATGGATCCAAGCGCACGCCGTATGTTGCAAGTAACAATTGAAGATGCTGTTGCAGCGGATCAATTATTTGCCACATTAATGGGCGATCAAGTTGAGCCGCGTCGTGAGTTTATTGAAACGAACGCACTGCGTGTGGTTAACTTAGACGTATAAAACATTATAGTAATCACAAAAAAGGAGCCTTAGGCTCCTTTTTTATTTTTTCAAACGCACAAACTGCTTAAAACCTGAGTGTGCACAAGGTATACTGAGGGTAATTTTCACGCTACTTCTCAGATAGTAAAAAGCCAAATATGCAAAAATATGACGTTAAAACCTTTCAAGGTTTGATCCTGGCTTTACAGGATTATTGGGCACAGCAAGGCTGTGTCATTATTCAACCACTTGACATGGAAGTGGGCGCAGGGACATTTCACCCGCAAACATTTTTAAAATCAATTGGCCCAGAGCCAATGTCGAGCGCATACGTTCAACCGTGTCGTCGTCCTACCGATGGCCGTTACGGTGAGAACCCAAACCGCTTACAACATTACTACCAATTCCAAGTTGTGTTAAAACCATCGCCAGACAATATTCAAGAGCTTTACTTAGGTTCTTTAGCTGCTGTAGGTATTGATACCCTAACTGACGAAGTTCGCTTTGTAGAAGATAACTGGGAATCACCTACATTAGGTGCGTGGGGCCTAGGTTGGGAAATTTGGTTAAATGGCATGGAGGTAACGCAGTTTACCTACTTCCAGCAAGTGGGCGGTTTAGAATGCTCACCGGTAACGGGCGAGATTACTTACGGCCTAGAGCGTTTAGCAATGTACATTCAAGGCGTAGATAGCATTTACGACCTAGTATGGGCTGACGGTCCATTTGGGCGCGTAACTTACGGTGATGTGTTCCATCAAAATGAAGTTGAGCAATCAACCTATAACTTTGAACATGCAAACGTAGCCGACTTATTTGAACAGTTTGATAAATGTGAAGCTGAGAGCCAAAAGCTAATTGAAGCAAGCCTACCATTACCAGCCTACGAGCAAGTAATGAAAGCATCGCACGCATTTAACTTATTAGACGCACGTCATGCTATTTCGGTGACCGAGCGTCAACGTTACATTTTACGCGTTCGTGCATTATCAAAAGCGTGTGCACAAAGTTATTACGATGCACGTGAAGCGCTTGGTTTCCCGCTGTGTAAGGATAAGTAAGCATGTCAGCAGAAAATTTATTAGTAGAAATTGGCACCGAAGAATTGCCACCAAAATCACTTCGTAAATTAGCCGAAGCCTTTGCTGCAAACTTAACAGCAGAACTTGAAAGCTTAGAACTTGATCACCAAGGTGTGAGCTGGTATGCATCGCCACGTCGTTTAGGTTTACAAGTAAAAGCACTTGAAGCTAAACAACAAGACAAAGAAGTTGAAAAACGTGGCCCTGCAACTAAAGCCGCTTTTGATGCTGAGGGTAACCCAACTAAAGCAGCCATGGGTTGGGCTCGTGGTTGTGGTATTGAAGTAAAAGATGCGCAAACACTAGAAACAGATAAGGGCGCATGGTTATTGCACATTGCTAAAGTAGCAGGGCAAGAAACCAAAACGTTAATGACCGACGCTATAAGCAAAGCGCTCGCTAAACTACCTATCCCTAAACCAATGCGTTGGGGTGCGAATAAAACACAATTTATTCGCCCTGTGCATACGGTAACTATTTTATTCGGTAGTGAACTGGTTGAGGGTGAAATTCTTGGTAAGCAAGTGAGTAATCAACTGCAAGGCCATCGCTTTCATCACCCTGAAAAAATTAGCATTGATCATGCTGATGATGTGTTTGATGTACTTAAATCAGCTTACGTTGTTGCTGACTACGAACAGCGTAAAGCACAGATTCGCGCGCAAATAGAAGATGCAGCCAAAGCAGTTAATGCCGTTGTTGCTATGGATGAAGACTTACTTGAAGAAGTTACTTCATTGGTAGAATGGCCAGTAACGCTAACAGCCACATTTGAAGAAGCATTTTTAGATGTACCTGCTGAAGCGCTTATTTACACCATGAAAGACGATCAAAAATACTTTCCGTTATTAGATCAAAACGGCAAACTTTTAAATAAGTTTTTGTTTGTCTCTAACATCGAAAGTAAAGATCCTAGTGTAGTTATTTCTGGTAACGAAAAAGTAGTGCGCCCGCGTTTAGCCGATGCGCAGTTCTTCTTTGAAACAGATAAAAAGAAAACATTAGAAAGCCGTTTAGAATCTCTTGATAGCGTATTGTTCCAAAAACAACTTGGTACGCTTAAAGATAAGTCACAGCGTATTAGTGAACTGGCAGGTTACATTGCAGAGCAACTTGGTGCCGACAAAGCACTGGCAGCGCGTGCTGGCTTATTAAGTAAAACTGACTTAATGACCGAAATGGTAATGGAATTTACCGACGTACAAGGTGTAATGGGAATGCATTACGCGCGTCACGATGGTGAAGCAGAAGAAGTCGCAGTGGCACAAAACGAGCAATACATGCCACGTTTTGCTGGCGATAACTTACCAACGAGTTTGATCAGCTGTGCAGTGGCTATTGCAGATAAGTTTGACACGCTGGTGGGTATTTTTGGTATAGGTCAAGCACCAAAAGGTGATAAAGACCCATTTGCACTTCGTCGTGCTGCTATTGGTGCATTACGTATTATGGTAGAAAAACAGCTACCGCTTGATATTTTAGACCTTGTTGCTAAATCACAAACCTTGTTTGGTGAAAAGCTGACTAACCTAAATGTATCGACCGATGTATTCGAATTTATGCTAGGGCGTTTCCGTGCTTGGTATCAAGATGAAGGCATTGAGGTAGATGTGATTCAAGCCGTACTTGCGCGTCGTCCAACAAAGCCTGTTGATTTTGACCGCCGAGTTAAAGCCGTGAGCCATTTCCGTACGTTAGACGCCGCAGAATCGCTTGCAGCCGCTAATAAGCGTGTAAGTAATATTCTGGCTAAAAACAACATTACAACGCAAGGTGATGTTGAACAGAGCTTACTAAGTGACGACGCAGAAAAAGTACTGGCTTCTCAAGTTGCAAAATTTGCTACCGACTTAGCGCCACTGTACAGCGATGGAAACTACCAAGAGGCATTAAGCCAATTAGCTGGCATTCGTGACAGTGTTGATAACTTTTTTGACAATGTCATGGTAATGGCCGACGATGAAGCGGTTAAGCAAAACCGCCTTGCGCTTTTAAGTCAGTTAAGTGGGTTATTTTTAGAAATTGCAGATATTTCTGTATTACAAAAATAACAGCTAACAGCTATTAAAAAAGCCAGCATTATGCTGGCTTTTTAGTGTTTTATTTATATTAGTTAATAGAGGATTCACCATGAAGCTCCCAATGAAACGCATTTTCACGTTAGCCTTAGTGGGCTTATTGAGTGCTTGTACGAGCCAAATTTCAATTAACGACGTGTTGCCGCAGCAAGAATTGGATCGCAGTATTTATTTAAGAGGGGACTTCACATTATGGGATGCCGAACCTCAATATCAATTTAAACAAGTTGGGCCTGCGCTTTACCAAGCCCAAGTTAGGTTTTCGACCCCAGGCAAAGTGTACGAATTTAAAATAGCGGATGCAGATTTTAGTGAAGGTTTTAACTGTGGCTACAGCGATTCACAGCCATCAGGGCAAAGCCTAACACTCGGCCAATCAACACGCGCCGACTGTAATACCATTTATAATTACTTTAGCTACACACCCGCAATCAAAGGGTCGTATATAGTCAGCATTGATTTTAGTGACTACGATGAGCCGCAAGTGACGATAACGAAGAAGTAAAAGCTGTAAGTTAAAAGCTGTCAGTCGTTAGTTTAAAGATAAAATAAAAAACCGTGCTTGATTTAACAAACACGGTTTTTTTATTTTGAGCTGATAGCTGATAGCTGATAGCTGATAGCTGATAGCTGATAGCTTTACAATCCTTTCTTCACCACATATCTATATGGTGACTCTGCAACTTCTTTAGCCACTAGCGTGTGATCCATGAACGTACAAAAGCTGGGTATATCACGGGTGGTTGAGGGGTCGTCGGCAATAATAAGCAGTGTTTCGCCGTCGCTCATTTTGCGAATTGCAGCGCGCACCATCATCACAGGTTCTGGGCAACGAAGGCCGATAGCATCTAATTGGTGATCGGGGTTATCAAAGCTCATAAAAATTACCTGTAAAAATAGTCGTGGCTTGGTTAGGTCGGGTAGTTTAGCGCAAATAAAGCTGTTGGTTAACTATTTTACGTATAACAAAACAGCTCAACTTATTAATAGATAATCTGAAATAAATTTAATGCACCCGATCACATTATTCATTTTAAACCTGCAAAAGCTGGTGGTATAAAAAAGGCGAACTAACTTGCGCTAGTCCGCCTTTTTAATCACCAAGCTGGTTTTAGATATTCAACACTAATTAGTCTTGAACACGTTCAAATACAGTAGCAATACCTTGGCCTAAACCAATACACATAGTCGCTAAACCGTATTTTGCGTTATTGTCTTCCATTAAGTGAATAAGTGAGGTGCTAATACGCGAACCCGAACAACCCAGCGGGTGACCCAGTGCGATAGCGCCGCCATTTAAATTCACTTTTTCGTCAACCACATCCGCTAAACCTAGGTCTTTAAGTACAGGCAGTGATTGTGCTGCGAATGCTTCGTTAAGTTCAGCAACATCGATGTCATCAATAGTAATACCAGCTTGTGCCAATGCTTTTTTACTTGCTGGTACTGGGCCGTAACCCATGATTGATGGATCGCAACCGGCAACGGCCATCGCGCGAATATATGCACGAATTGGTAAGCCAAGTTCTTTTGCTTTTTCTTCGCTCATCACTAACATAGCTGATGCGCCATCAGAAAGTGCAGAAGATGTACCCGCAGTAACAGAACCCGTAGCAGGGTTAAATACTGGACGCAGCTGCGATAAACCTTCAACCGTTGTTTCAGGGCGAATTACTTCATCATCTTCAACAAGGATAAGTGAACCGTCAGCATCGTGACCTTCCATTGCTAAAATTTCGCGGCGGAAACGCCCTTCAACTGTTGCAGCATGTGCACGTTGATGCGAGCGGTAAGCAAACTCATCTTGTTGCTCACGGCTAATACCGTGAATAGTAGCAAGGTACTCAGCAGTTAAACCCATAGAGCCAGAAGCTTGTGCAATTGATGTTGCTAAGCCAGGGTGAAAGTCGTTACCGTGAGTCATAGGTACGTGGCCCATGTGTTCAACACCACCAATTAGGTAAGTATCGCCAGCGCCAGTCATAATAGCGCGAGCAGCATCATGCAATGCTTGCATTGATGAGCCACATAAACGGTTCACTGTGGTTGCTGGCACTGAATGTGGAATGCCTGCAAGTAGAGATGCGTTACGTGCAACGTTAAAGCCTTGCTCTAAAGTTTGCTGTACACAACCCCAATAAATATCGTCAATTGACGCAGGGTCAACTGCTGGATTACGTTCTAATAAGCCTTTCATTAAATGAGCGCTTAAGTCTTCCGCACGTTTGTTTTTAAATACGCCGCCTTTTGAGCGACCCATTGGTGTGCGGATACAATCTACAATTACTGGATTATTCATGATATTAACCTTCCACCTTATAGAAAACACGGCCTTCTTCAGCCCACTTGCGAGTTTGCTCTGATACTTGGTAAATCGCACCTAGGTGAGCGTATTTGTCTGCTGCTGCAACAAAGTTAGCTAAACCTGTTTGATCTAAGTAACGGAACGCGCCGCCTCTAAATGGAGGGAAACCAACACCGTATACAAGTGCCATATCAGCTTCTTGAGGAGAAGCAACAATGCCTTCTTGTAAACAAAGTAGCACTTCGTTGATCATTGGGATCATACAACGGTCAATGATTTCTTGTTTATCAAATTCTTTTGGTGCGTCTGTAATTGGTGCAAGTAGTTCAATCGCTGTTTGGTCATGCGATTTTTTAAGACGACCGCGACGGTCTGTTTCATACTTGTAAAAACCTGCTTTGTTCTTTTGACCAAAACGTTTTTCGTTAGCAAAAACAGTCACTGGATCTTTCTCTGCACGTGCCATACGTTCAGGGAAGCCGTCTGCCATTACGCCAGTACAATGGAAAGCAGTATCAATACCGACTACATCAAGTAGGTAAGCCGGACCCATAGGCCAGCCAAATACGTTTTCCATGACTTTATCTACTTTTGCAAAGTTAGCGCCTTCAACCACTAATTTGCTAAAGCCTGCAAAGTAAGGGAATAAAACACGGTTTACAAAAAAGCCTGGGCAATCGTTAACAACAATCGGCGATTTACCTAGTTTAAGTGCGTAATCAACTACGGCATTAATGGTTTTATCTGAGGTTTTTGCACCACGGATAATTTCTACTAATGGCATTTTTGGTACTGGGTTGAAAAAGTGCATACCACAGAAGTTTTCTGGTTTTTCAAGTGCTTCTGCAAGTAGGTCAATACAAATAGTCGATGTATTTGACGTGAGCACGGTGCCTTCTGGCATATTCTTTTCAAGATCAGCAAGTACGGCTTGCTTCACTTTAGGGTTTTCTACTACGGCTTCAACAATAATGTTGGCGTTTTGTAGGTCTGCATCGTTAAGCGTTGGTTTGATTTTGCTAAGCGTTGCTAGCATTTTTTCCATCGGCATATGGCCGCGCTTAACTTTTGCACCTAATAGCTTAGACGCTTCACCCATACCTAAATCAAGTGCATCCTGTTGGATGTCTTTCATGATGATTGGTGTACCTTTATAAGCAGATTGGTATGCAATACCGCCGCCCATAATACCTGCGCCTAATACAGCAGCTTGTTTAATTTCTACATCGCTGTGCTTAGCAAATTTACGTGCTTTACCTTTAATGTATTGATCCGCTAAAAAGATACCTGTTTGCGCGGCTGCTTCGTTGGTACGAGCAAGCTTTGCAAAGTTGGCATTTTCAATTGCCATTGCTTCTGCGCGTGAGCAGTTTGCTGCTGCTTTAATAGTGCGAACGGCCATAACTGGAGCAGGATAGTGGCCTTTGGTTTTACCCATCACCATACCTTCTGCCATTGCAAAGCTCATGCCTTGCTCAACACGGTTTAATTTAAGCGGTTGTAATTTTACAGCGCGTTTTGCTTGCCAATCTAGCTTGCCAGTAATCGCTAATTCTAATGTTGCTATGCTTGACTCTTGTAGTTTGTTGGCACTAACTACTGCGTCAAACGCACCTACTTTAAGGGCATCAGCTGCGCGATTTTCGTTACCTGTGGTGATCCACATCATCGCGTTATCGGCACCAATAATGCGCGGAAGGCGCACTGTACCGCCAAATCCAGGCATTATGCCTAATTTAACTTCTGGTAAACCCATTTTTGCTGAGTCACTTGCAACACGATAATCGGTAGCAAGTGCCCACTCACAGCCGCCGCCAAGCGCCAAGCCGTTTATAACACTTAGTGTTGGGAATGGTAAATCTTCAATTGCATCAAAAACGTCAGTTGCATCTTTGATCCACGTTACTAATTCTGCTTCAGGCTTAGTAAAAGTAGGTAAAAATTCGAAGATATCGGCACCAATAATAAAGTGGTCTTTATCACTGGTAAAAATCATGCCTTTAATATCAGTGTTAGCGGCTAATTCTTTTAATGCTGCCGCGCAATCTGCAAGAGTTTGTTGAGATAATGTGTTTACAGAACCTGTAGCACAAAACTTAAACTCGGCGATGTTTTCCTTCACGAAGCTAACTTCAAAGGAATCGCTTTTATATAACATTATTATTCTCCCTAGTTGATGAACTAAGACTGGTACGATGAGTTCATATTCAGACCAGTGTGCTTGCTTTAATTTAAAAATGCAACGAAAAATTTATCTTGGTTACAAACGTCTGGTTAAAATATAGCTGGTTTGGTGCTAAGGTGGGTTTGAAAGTTTTCTTTATTCATTTTATTGCGCTGTCTTGGTGTTTATAGCTTGGGTTTTATCAAAGTAAATAAAATAGAGTTACAGTGCCTGCGCTGTTTTTTTATTTACCCATAGCCACACTCTTGTCAGCCTTGAAGGTAACTATGCCCTAAAGGACATTATGAAAAAATATTTATTAAGCGTAGCGGCAGCGACTCTATTTTTATCTTTTCCCTCTGCCAACGCAAATACCGAACTTGATGCATTTTTAGATGCAGAAAAACAAGCCCGCTATGGCGATTACAATAGCTTTAAAGAAGCGGTAGACTCATTGTCTCACCCACTTAAGCCCTATGTAGAAAAAGCCTATTGGCAGCGCTACCCCAGTTTAAAACACCAAACAGAAATAGAAAACTTCCTCACTATTTATGAACACACGCCATTAGAGTGGCCAGTGCGCAAAGCATGGTTAAATTATTTAAAGCGCAGAAATAAAAAAGCAGCATTTATTAAAAACTACCGTGAAACCTCTGACACTGAGCTTAGTTGTACCCACCTTAGTTATCAACTTGATTTAGGAGCGCCTAAAAAAGCAATACTCTCGCAGGTAACTGACATTTGGACGGTAGGCGAGTCACAGCCCAGTGAATGTGACGGGCTTTTTCAGCGCTGGCGACAAAATGGTTATTTAACGCCTGATGTTGTGTGGCAGCGTGTTACTTTAGCGGCACAAGGGGGCTCTTATCGTTTATTGCCTTATTTAAAAACCTTATTGCCAGCCAAGGAGCGTTATTTAGCTGATTTATATTCCAAGGTAAGGCGCGATCCTAGTGCTGCTGCAGGCCTTTACCGCTATAAACGTAAAACAGCCAAAGAAGGGGAAATAGCGCTTTATGGTATTAAGCGTTTAATTTGGCGTGATAAAGAGCTGGCATTAAAGGCGTGGCAAAAAATTGAAGGCATGTTTGATTTTGCTGATGATGAAAAGGCGGAGGTATATTATACCTTTGCGCTGTCGTTAGCGTCGAGCGGCCATAGCCAGGCGAGCTTTTATTTAAATAAAGTCCCTAAAGCGCGCCAAGATCGCAAATTAATGCAATGGCAACTAGCCAATATGCTTAAAACGCAAGATTGGGAAGGCATTGCGGCATTTTTTACCGGAAAAGAAAACCTTAGCTTAGGGCAACAGTATTGGCTTGCTTATAGTTATGACAAACGCGCAGAGCATGAAAAAGCTAAGGCAATTTGGAGCAAGGTAGCCGCTAACCGTGATTATTACGGTTTTTTAGCCGCTGCTCGCTTAGGGTTACCGGTTGATTTAAATGAGCTACCAGTCAATGTAAATCAAGCCTTAGTGACAAAAGTCAGTAATGCACCAGGCTTTAAGCGTGCTAAGGCACTATATGAACTTGAGCGATTTACAGCGGCCCGACGTGAATGGAATTATTTAACCAACACTTCTGAAGATGATGAAAAGCTAGCAGCGTCAGTGCTTGCGGCAGAACTTGATTGGTTTGATAGTACAATATTTACCCTAGCAAAAATAAAAGCATGGGATTATGTTGATTTGCGTTTTCCATTTGCGTTTCAAGAAATGTTTGAGCGCTACAGTAATCGTAGCAAAATAGATTTAACTTGGAGTATCGCTATTGCGCGTCGAGAAAGCTCATTTGCACCTGATGCCCGTTCTCATGCAAATGCACGCGGGTTAATGCAGTTATTACCAAGCACCGCAAAATATATTAACAAAGGTGATGTATCTAGCCGTCGTTTGTATCAGCCAAAAACCAATATTCGACTTGGTACCCGCTATTTACAGTATTTAAAAAAGAAAAATCACGGTAACGAGGTGTTGGCAACAGCATCCTATAACGCCGGATATCACCGAATTAAGCGTTGGCTACCAGAGGAAGCGATGCCCGCAGAGCTATGGGTTGAGCTTATTCCATATAGAGAAACTCGAGACTACGTAAAAAACGTATTTGCGTATCGGCAGGTTTATCACACTCGCCTTGGCCGAGAAGGGAATTTACTCGCGCCACTATTAGAGATGACCATGGGCGGGTAGTAAAAATAAATCTACAACAGCAGAGGGATATTTACACGGTAACTATCCCTCTTTTTTGAGCGCTTTGTTTATAAGTGGTAGACTCAGAGCAAGTTAAATTTAACAGATGGGTTTATTATGGAAAAATTAGCCGTATTATACGCCGAACATATTGCAACATTGCAGCAGCGTACACGTACTATTTGTGAGCAAGAAGGGTTAGAAGGATTAGTCATTCATTCAGGCCAAGCTAAGCGCCAATTTTTAGATGATATGTATTACCCGTTTAAAGTTAACCCTCATTTTAAAGCGTGGCTACCGGTTATTGATAATCCACATTGCTGGATTGTGGTAAATGGTAGCGATAAGCCAAAACTTATTTTTTATCGCCCAATTGATTTTTGGCATAAAGTACCTGATGAGCCAAGAGATTTTTGGGCAGAATACTTCGATATTGAATTGTTATTACAACCTGATCAGGTTGAAAAGCTACTACCTTACGATAAAGCTAAATTTGCCTACATTGGTGAGTATCTCGAAGTAGCACAAGCACTTGGTTTTAGCATTATGAACCCTGAGCCAGTACTTAACTATATTCATTACCACCGTGCTTATAAAACGCAATATGAACTTGAGTGTTTACGTAATGCGAACTGTATTGCGGTTGATGGCCATAAAGCAGCGCGTGATGCGTTTTTTAATGGTGGTAGCGAGTTTGATATTCAGCAAGCTTACTTAATGGCAACGCGTCAAAGTGAAAACGAAATGCCATATGGCAACATTGTGGCCCTTAACGAAAACTGCGCTATTTTGCACTACACCCATTTTGAGCCAAAAGCACCACAAACGCATAATTCATTTTTAATTGATGCGGGCGCTAATTTTAATGGTTACGCTGCGGATATTACCCGTACCTACGACTTTAAAAAGCAGGGTGAGTTTGCTGACTTAGTTAACGCTATGACAGCGCATCAAATTGAGTTAGGAAAAAGCTTAAAGCCAGGTTTACTGTATGGCGATCTGCATATTGATTGCCATAACCGTATTGCTCAGCTATTAAGTGATTTTGATATTGTTAAACTACCTGCAGCTGAAATTGTTGAGCGTCAAATTACCTCAACTTTCTTCCCGCATGGCTTAGGGCATCATTTAGGTGCACAGGTTCACGATGTGGGTGGTTTTATGCGTGATGAAACAGGGGCACATCAAGCGCCACCAGAGGGTCATCCATTCTTGCGCTGTACTCGCTTAATTGAGAAAAACCAAGTGTTTACTATTGAGCCAGGTTTGTACTTTATTGACTCTTTATTGGGTGATTTAGCACAAACAGACAATAAGCAATTTATTAACTGGGAAAAGGTCGAAGCGTTTAAACCTTTTGGCGGTATTCGTATCGAGGACAATATTATTGTTCACGAAGATAGCCTAGAAAATATGACGCGTAATTTATTACTCGACTAAATCCTTATAAAGACGAGTTAGCCAATACGCGCTAAAATAAACGGATACAAAGGGGCCTTTTGGCCCCATTTTTTTAATTAAAGCCTGAGTAAGTGCTATGTCTGAATATAAATACCCAGCCGAAGCTGTATTTCATCAAGAAGAAATTAAAAAAAGTACCTTTATCGTTCATATAGGTCACACGGCCGATCTAAATGCTGCGAAAGCCTTTATTAAAAATATTGAAGAAAAATATAGTGATGCACGCCACAATTGCTGGGCACATGTTGCAGGTAACCCAGGGGGCAGCCATGTTTATGGCTTTTCTGATGACGGAGAACCCAATGGCACCGCCGGTAAACCCATGCTCAATGTGCTAGTGGGCTCAGGCTTAGGTGAAGTGACCGCTGTGGTAACACGTTACTTTGGAGGTATAAAGCTCGGTACGGGTGGGCTGGTGCGTGCTTATGGTGGTTCACTCAATAATGCCTTAGCAAAACTACAAACCGTGGTGAAAGTGCCGAGCGCTGAGCTGGTGGGCTTTAGTGAATACAGTATGCAAGGGGCGATAGAGCAACATTTAAAAACGAACTTTCAGGTACTTAATATTGAAAAGCAGTTTACTGCAAATATTGAGTGGACTATTACCATTGATAGTCGCCAAGCGCAGCAAGCCATCAAAGATATTTTTGATTTAAGCCACGGCGCAGTTGAGTTAACAATCAAAGAGTAATAGTCTTACATTCATCCCATTTAATGATTAAACATTAAATTTCGAGTCATACAGTAGTTATTTTAATTTACTAATAAAAAAGCGATACGCTCAATGCAATTTCGTACCATCATAAAAATTCTTGGCCAATTGGTTGCGCTATTCAGTATTACTATGGTGCCACCAGCGCTAGTGTCTTTAATTTATAAAGATGGTGGAGGGGTGCCGTTTGTTTTAGCCTTTATATTCAGTGTTGTTATTGGCTTAATGGCTTATTACCCAAATAGGCATGAGCATGGCGATTTAAAAGCCCGCGAAGGCTTTTTAATCGTGGTTTTGTTTTGGCTAGTACTAGGCGCGTTTGCCTCCTTACCGCTGGTATTTTTACAAGAACCCAACCTCTCTTTGGCCGATGCCGTGTTTGAAGCCTTTTCTGGCTTAACCACCACAGGAGCTACCGTACTGACCGGTATAGAGTATCTGCCTAAATCGGTCTTGTTTTATCGCCAACAATTACAGTGGTTTGGTGGTATGGGGATCATTGTATTAGCGGTAGCAATCCTGCCAATGCTTGGCGTAGGTGGTATGCAGTTGTATCGGGCTGAGATTCCAGGCCCCGTTAAAGATTCCAAAATGACCCCGCGTATAGCCGACACCGCTAAACACCTTTGGTATATTTATGTGTCTATTACCCTTGCATGTACTTTGGCGTATTGGAGCGCTGGCATGAATTGGTTTGATGCAATTTGCCATGCTTTTTCTACGGTGGCTATTGGTGGTTTTTCTACTTATGACGCTTCAATGGGGCATTTTGATAGCCCAGTAATTAACTTTATTTGTGTGTTCTTTTTAATTATCGCAGCCATTAACTTTTCTCTGCATTATGCTGCTGTAGCGAGTCGTAATATTAGTGTCTACATTCGTGACCCTGAATTCAAAGTGTTTCTATGTATTCAGCTCGCGCTGGTGGTGATTTGTTTCACGGTACTTTCATCTCACGATGTTTATGCCAATGGCGATGAAACCCTCGATCAGGCATTGTTTCAAGCTGTATCTATAAGCAGCACCGCAGGATTTGCCACAGATAACTTTTCTGCTTGGCCTTTGTTTTTACCTATTTTATTAATATTCTCTAGTTTTATTGGTGGCTGTGCGGGTTCTACCGGTGGCGGTATGAAAGTAGTGCGCGTGTTTTTACTTTATCTACAAGGGGTGCGAGAGCTAAACCGCTTAGTGCATCCTCGAGCTATATACTCTATAAAGTTAGGACGAAAGGCGCTACCAGATAAAGTAGTTGAAGCGGTATGGGGTTTTTTCTCGGCTTATGCACTAGTCTTTATTATTATTATGTTAGCGTTAATGGGCACAGGGTTAGACAACATTACCGCATTCTCTGCGACAGCAGCCTGCCTTAATAACTTGGGCCCAGGTTTGGGTGACGTAGCCTCTCATTATGGTGCGATTAGTGATGCCGCTAAATGGATACTAACAGTCGCTATGGTATTTGGTCGTTTAGAGATATTTACCTTACTTGTGCTATTTACCCCAACATTTTGGCGTGGATAACGTTATAAATATCAGGAAGGAAATATGCGAAAAACCAATTTGGAAAAGTTAAACCAAATCGTCACGGGTGGCATAGTTGATTTAGAAATACTGACACCAACCAGTAGCCGACGTGTAAAAACGGAGTTTATTGGTTTATTAGAAAACAAATTTATTATTTTAAACTATCCCAGCGCTAAGCGACTTCCTATGGCAAGTGATTACCTGCGTGATGGTGTTATGGTGGTGGTAAGAGCGCTTATAGAGGGCAGTGGCGGGCATGTGATTGCGTTTCGTCAGCAGCTTATGTCTGTAGCATCTCACCCGGCTAAGTTATTGTTTATCGACTATCCTTCACAAGTACAGCTATCTGAACTGCGCTCGCAAGCGCGTATACCGACGCTGTTTCCAGCCAAGTTAAAATTATCGGATGATCGCCCTTCCTTTGAAGGTGTTATAAAAGATATTTCGTTAACGGGTGTTATGTTTGATATTAAAACAACCCAAGAAATCGACGACATTAAAGATATGCGTTGCATCGTAGTGTTTGATGAAGATACAAAGCACGAAGGGCAAATATGCAGTGTGAAAAAACATGCTAAGGGCATATATTGCGGAATTCGATTATTTGCCAGTGAAGAGCAAATGAAAGCCCTGATGGGGGATCACTTCATTGACCCTAATGCACTTGAAGTTGAAATTGTATAAGACCTGTTATCTTTCGACGCTGACCATTTTACAATTCTAAAATATCAACAAGCTCTAACATTTTCGCTCTTTTGCAACAAATAGCCATGTGTTGTTGTTATTTTTAAAAGCCATTTCAAATTTATTTTATAAATTCATTAAAAACAATTAGTTAAATATATTTTTTATTCTAATTTTTTTGTTTATAACAAAATTAAACTCAACCCACCTTCCTTTTTGTTTATTTAATCCTCTTTTTTAGCGGTTGCTCACCGACTGTGTGGGGTTTTCCTTAAACTCAACTCTTTGATTTTTATTGTTTTAATTTTATTGCCTTATCTACTGTTGCTAAAAAGCAACAAAATAACGAGTAAAATAACGCTACTTAAAGATGTTTTAATTTTAACTCATTGAAAATAAATTGCTTTTTATTGTTGGCATCGAAGTTGTAATAGTCAGGTTGTATTGAACGAAACGTGATTTAAAGTAAAACACTTAATCGCATAAAACATAAACTTTGAAGGAAGATTGATTATGAAAAGCATTAATAAAACTTTAGCACTTATCGCATTAGCTTCTTCATCAGCTGCTTTTGCAGCAAGCGACTTTGATACGCTAGACGTTGACGGCAACGGCGCGATCAGTCAAAGCGAAGCATCAGTTGATGCAAAACTAATGAGCATGTTTTCAGAGCTTGATACAGACCAAAACGGTGAGCTATCAAAAGAAGAGTTCTCTAAAGCATAATCCTAAGCTATTAAACTTTGGGAGCTAAATCTCCCACATTATTTAAACGATTTTAAGGAATACTCATTATGAAAACATTACACAAAACATTCGCACTTATCGCTCTTGCTTCTTCATCAGCTGCCTTTGCAGCGAGCGACTTTGACACACTAGATACCGACGGTAACGGCGCTATTAGCCAAAGCGAAGCATCGGTTGATGCAAAATTAATGAGCATGTTCTCAGAGCTTGATACAGACCAAAACGGTGAGCTATCAAAAGCAGAATTTTCTAAAGCATAAGCTAAAGCTGGGTATATTCTGAGTTGCCAAAGACAACCTAAGTAGGCAAGGGAGCCTATGAAAAAGAATAACAAGGACGGTTATAGCCTGACATTTCCAATAGCACAAAGCATTACATTTTGAAGGATTAAATTATGAAAACATTACACAAAACATTCGCACTTATCGCGCTAGCTTCTTCATCAGCAGCCTTTGCCGCTAGCGACTTTGACACAATTGATACCGACGGTAATGGGGTTATTAGTCAAAGCGAAGCTGCTGTAAATGCTGATTTAACGGCCGCATTTACTGAGCTTGATACTGACGGTAATGGTGAGCTTTCTAAAGCTGAGTTTGCAAACTTTTAATTTTTAACTTTTTTCATTGCACAGGGATCTCAGAAAAGGATTTCCCTCTTATAGGAGACTTATTATGAAAGCATTAAACACAACACTTGCGATTTTAGTATTAGCGTCATCATCAGCGGCATACGCAGCAGTAGACTTTGCCTCTTTTGATAGCAATGGCGACGGTGTAATTAGTCAGCAGGAAGCTGCGTCTAATAAACAACTCATGAATATTTTTGATGACTTAGATACTGACGGAAATGGTGAACTTTCTAAAGAAGAGTTTGCAAGAGTACAATAAGTATTACCCCATCATACTCCACTAAAGCCGCTTAATAGTCAGCGGCTTTTTTGTGCTTGTTAGAGACTATATTTAAGTTGGAGAGAGAAGCTTCTTGGCTTGCCATAACGATATTGGTTATAGAACCCAATTTGACTGTAATAATGCTTATCAAATAAGTTATCGATATTTAGGCTTACAGATAATTGCTCATTCATTTGATAATTCGCCATTAGGCTTGCAATACCATAGCTAGGCTGGTTTACCTCAACAGCGCCATAAACAGGGTTTTTAACTTCGTCATAGCTGTTGCTTTGCCAGCGATAGCCTCCACCCAATTTTAGATTGTCTAATGCACCTGAGAGTTGATAGCTAGTAAAAAGTTTAAATTGATCGTTTGGGTTGGTGGTATTTAATACCGCATTATCCGGTTTTTCGCCTTTACTATGGGTATAGCCAAAATAAGCGTTCCAGTTATAGGTTAATTTTCCGTTGATTTCTAGCTCGTAGCCTTGAGTTAATGTGCCGTTAATGGGCTTGTAGATGGCCTGAAGTGTTTCTGCAATGGTATCGCCCGTGTACTCGCCCACATTATCTTGATAAATTTTAAATCCAGAAAGGGATATGTCTAAACGTTCATCAAGTACAGAAGCTTTTATGCCAAGTTCATAATTCTTACCTTCAATAGGGCTTAAATAATTGCCATTTTTATCAACTCGACTTTGTGGTGTAAAAATATCAGTGTAATTAGCATACAAAGCCCAACTCTGTGTTAGTTCATAAGTTGCTCCAAAATAATTAGTTAGTTCATCACTTATTTTATAATCATGGATGCGACCAAAATTATCTTGATTGGTTTGCCATTGATTTAACCGGCTTCCAACAATTAAAGACAAGGCATCGGTTATATTTAGTTGTGCAGCAACATAAAGTGCATCTTGTTTAGTTGTGCCATAAGAGCCGTAAGCCGCTTCTGACTGCCAATTTGGTTTTGCAATGCTATAACTAGAGTCAGTGAAATCGCCGATAATATAGTCACTTTGTTGACTAGCATAATAAGGGGTCGAAAACTGTTGCTCTTGGGTATTATAACCAAATAGCAGTTGGTGACTTTGGCCCAGCCAATTAAACCGACCATTGAGTTCGACCTCATAGGTATCCTGCGTTCTGTTTGCATCAATATAGTTTATAGAACCTGGCATCATTCCTGTGTTGTTTATAGGATCGGGCTCTCCTTTTACCCAAAACACATCATAGTCTAGGTCGTTATCACCATAGACATAATTAGCGGTTAGCTGCCAGTTAGCGTTAAAGTAATGCTCTAGGCGAATAAACGCATTAAGTGCATCGGTTCGAGAAGAGGCCCAATTTTGAGCCGTTGAAGCACCTCTATCATAAGCAGTGCGGGAACCATCACTATAAAAAATAGGCAAACCACCTGACATTGTTCCTTTAGGGGTTGTCGATTGATTATCAACAGCAAGAGTCAATAAAGTACTGTTAGAAAGATCTGCCTCAATAATGCCATACAATGTTTGACGGTTTGCGAGAAGCGATCTTGATATGAGTGTCTATCTTGATAAGCAACAACAGCCCGTCCTCTTATACTTTCACTATTATTTATGCTTCCCGACACATCCACCATCGCACGGTAGTTGTCCCATGAGCCTAATGAAGCAGTAAGATTTATTTGAGTGTTTGCAGTTGGACGTTTACGTATCAAATTAATTGCAGCCGAAGGGTTACCTGCGCCTAGCATTAGCCCCGTTGCTCCTCTAACTATTTCGATACGATCATAAATTGCGGTATCGGTTAGGTTATCTCCATAATTAAAGCGGGTGTCATATGTGGTCGCTATGCCATCATAAAGTATGCTGGTGACACTAATACCTCGGGCTGAAATAGAAAACTTGCCATTATCTGCTTCTCGCGCATTTATGCCTGTCACACTGGTTATAGCTTCAATTGCGGTGTTTAGTTGTTGGTCTGCCATAAATTCGCTTGTTATCGCTATCGTTGATTGCGGTGTTTGCAAATGTGATAGCTCAAGGCCTGTTGCAGAGCTCATAGAATTAACTTTATAGCCGTTCGCTTGCTCTCCAATAACGGTTAACCTTTCGATATCTTCGCTAGTGTGGGCGATCGTTTGAGTTGAAACTGCTGAAAGTAAAAGACCAACCAGAGTGTAATGAGTTACGGGAGAATTTTTCTTTGAGAGTAGGTGTATCATTTGAAATCCATTTTTATTTAAAAACGTGAAATTAACTTTTCACATCGGTAGATGTCGCTGCTTGATAATCGAGCAAGAAGAGACTAATGGATTTTTCTTTATTAGTAAATGCTTTTGATAATGATTTTCATTTAGGTTTAAGTGTTCTCCTTTTTACTTACAAGCACGTTGTGAATAAAAAGGAGGGATTACTTATAAAAAGATTGCGCTAACTTGGAATAACTTTTCAACCACGTTAATGTGCTTTTTATCAATTAAGAACATAATTACATGATCGCCTGATAGAATTATCGTGTCGTCGTGGGCAATTAGTACATCGTCATTACGTACAATTGCACCTATTGTGGTACCTGCTGGCAATTTAATATCTGCAATCGCGCGACCCACTACTTTAGATGTGTTTTCATCACCATGGGCAACTGCCTCTATGGCTTCTGCAGCCCCTTTACGCAGTGAATACACGTTTACAATGTCGCCTCGGCGCACGTGCGTAAGTAACGCAGAAATAGTCGCTTGTTGTGGTGAAATAGCAATATCTATTTCGCCGCCTTGTACTAAATCAACGTAAGCACCTCGCTGAATAAGCACCATGGTTTTTTGTGCCCCCATGCGTTTTGCGAGCATGGCCGACATAATATTCACTTCATCATCGTTAGTAACGGCAATAAAAACATCAACTTGTTCAATGTGTTCTTCTGAGAGCAGCTCTTGATCGGACGCATCACCACAAAATACCACGGTGTTGTCTAGCATTTCAGAGAGTTGCTCTGCGCGCTCTTTACTGCGTTCTAATAATTTAACGCTGTGGTTTCTTTCCAGTGAACGGGCTAGGCCAGCACCAATGTTACCCCCACCGGCTATCATAATTTTTTTGTACGAGCGTTCCAGTTTTTGTAGCTCGTTCATTACCGCACGAATATGTTTGGTGGCGGCAATAAAAAATACTTCATCGTCGGCTTCTATTACGGTAGTACCCTGCGGTTTTATTGCCTTGCCTTGACGGTAAATAGCGGCTACCCGGGTTTCTACATTAGGAATATGTTGCTTAAGTGTAGATAGGGCATAGCCTACCAATAAACCGCCATAGTAGGCTTTTACAGCTACTAAAGAGAGCATGCCGTCGGCAAATTGTAGTACCTGTAATGCACCAGGGTAATCTATCAAACGGCGAATATATTTAGTAACGAGTGCTTCTGGGGCTATGTAATGATCGACCGGTAAATCATCATTATGAAAGAGTTTTTCACGGTATTTTAAATACTGCTCAGAGCGAATGCGGGCTATTTTGGTTGGCGTATTAAAAATACTGTAAGCAACTTGGCATGCCACCATGTTTACTTCATCTGAGCTGGTTACGGCGATAATCATATCGGCATCTTCAGCTCCCGCGCGACTCAACACATCAGGGTGGGCGCCGTGGCCTGCAACACCTTGTAAATCGTATTTATCTTGCAGTTCACGCAAGCGGTTACCGTCGATATCAACTACGGTTATTTCGTTTTGTTCACCCACTAGGTTTTCTGCGAGTGTGCCGCCAACTTGCCCAGCACCGAGTATGATTATTTTCATTATGTACCCGTATTATTAATACTAATTACATCAAAATAATAACTACCTCAAAAGCGAGGTAGTTAAATGTGTTGCGTGGCAATACTAGGCTTTTTTAACTAATTTAGCGTAGTAAAAACCGTCACTTTCACCTGGTAACAGCTGTAAGCCTGGTGTGGTTTTTGTGTCTTCGCTGTGCAGAGGAATATGCTCCACATCGTCGTTATTAGCTAAAAACTTAGCAACTTGTTGTTGGTTTTCTTGAGGAAGTACCGAGCAAGTTGCATACACTAATGTGCCGCCTGGTTTTAACAATGGCCAAATGCTATCGAGTATATCGCCTTGTAGGGTCGATAAGTCGTTAATGTCGGATGCGCGACGTAGCCATTTTATATCTGGATGACGACGAATTACGCCCGTTGCAGAGCAGGGTACATCTAACAAAATACGATCAAACTGCTCTTCATCCCACCAAGTGTGAGGTTGCGATGCATCACCACATTGTAAGTCGGCGCCCAAACCTATGCGTTCTAGGTTTTGTTTAACACGTTCTAGGCGTGTGGCATCGCTATCAAGCGCGAGTACATCTGCATCGGCAAGCTCTAAAATATGGCAGGTTTTACCACCAGGCGCTGCACAGGCATCAAGTATTGCATCACCATTTTGTGGGTCTAGGTAGCGAGCTGCAAGCTGCGCTGCCGCATCTTGTACTGAACAAGCACCGGTATCAAACTCAGGAAGTGAAAATACATCGCGTGGTTTGCTTAGTTTAATGCCATCAATAAAATCAGGGTTTAGAGTATGTTCAATATCGTTAGCGGTTAGCATTTCGCTATATTCTTGGGTGCTAAACTGCGATTGATTCACTCGCAGCCACATTGGCGCTTGCTGTTGGTTTGCTTCTAGAATGTCTTCCCAGTGATCTGGATAGGCTTCTTTTACTTGCTTTATAAACCAGTTTGGATGGTTGTATAAACATACCGGAATTTGTTTGGCTTTTTCTTCAAGCTCAACTTGCTGACGTTGAAAGCTTCGTAAAATGGCGTTAATAAGCCCTTTTAAGCCAAGAGCGCGCAATTGTTGTAACGCATTAACCGTTTCGCTAATTGCTGCATGTGGCGGTACACGCATGTGTTGTAGTTGGTAAATGCCCACATACAATAAAAACTGAAAAATACGACGTTTGCCTTTAAGCGGTTGCTCGACTAGATGCTGGCAATAATTTTCTAGGCTAGGTAAGTAACGTAATACTCCGTAGCAAATTTGCTGCAGTAAGGCTTTATCTTTAGGTGATAGGCCTTGGCTAGCGAAAGGAAGTTCCTGATTAAGCGATGCGCCTTTATCAACCACGTTATATAAAGTTTCAGCGGCTAGCGCTCTGACATTGCTTACATTACTCATTATTTTCGCCTAATACAGTGCCGGGAGTGACCCAATCGCTACGACCGTTTAAAAAATCATTAATTGCCATTGGCTTTTTGCCTTGTGGTTGTAATTCGCCAATAGATAAAGCGTGTTTACCACAAGCCACAACGATACCGTTTTTATCACTTGCTAAGACAGTGCCAGCTGCGCCTGATTGTTCAACCACGTTTGCTTGGTATATTTTTACCGTATTACCACGCATTTGGGTAAAGCATACTGGCCATGGGTTAAAGGCACGAATGTTACGCTCGATTTGCTCGGCATCCATAGACCAATCAATGTTGGCTTCGTCTTTTGAGAGTTTTTTAGCGTAATTGGCATCGGTATCGTTTTGTGGTTCAGGCGTTATTTCCCCGTTGGCTAAACGATTTATGGTATCGATTAATGCATCAGGCCCGAGTTCAGCAAGCTTAGTGTATAAGCTGGCACTGGTTTCAGTATTATCAATAGGGCAGCGGCTAATATGCAGCATATCGCCGGTATCTAGCCCTTCATCCATTTGCATTATCGTTACACCAGTTTGCTGATCGCCTGCCCAAATAGCACGTTGAATAGGTGCGGCACCACGCCAGCGAGGTAAAATAGAACCATGCACATTTAAACACCCTAAACGCGGGGCATCTAAAATGGCTTTAGGTAAAATTAAACCGTAGGCAACCACAATCATAATATCGGCATTGAGGCTATTTAATTCCTCAAGTGCTTCATCTGTTTTGAGAGATTGCGGCTGAAAAACAGGGAGGTCATGTTCTAGTGCAAGCGCTTTTACTTCACTGGCTTTTAGTTTTTTTCCGCGACCCGCTGGACGATCTGGTTGACTGTAAACGCCCACAATTTGGTGTTCACTATTGATGAGTGCTTGCAGATGGCGTGCAGCAAAGTCCGGCGTACCGGCAAATATAATGCGTAATGGTTGTGTCACTGAGTTTCCTAATTATTTACTAAGGTGCTTATTATTGCGCTGCAAACTTCGCTTCTTTTTCAAGCTTTTTACGGATGCGTTGGCGCTTTAATGGAGATAAATAATCAATAAATAATTTACCTTGAAGGTGATCAAGCTCATGCTGAATACAAATCGCTAATAATTCGTCGGCATCAAGAATAAATTCTTTACCTTCTTCGTTGAGTGCAGCCACGGTGACGGTTTCTGCGCGATCAACTTTTGCGTACGAGTGAGGAACTGATAAACAGCCTTCTTCGCTCACGGTAGAGCCATCTTTTTTGATAATTTGTGGATTGATAAGTACTAGCGGTTCATCGCGCTCTTCTGATACATCGATCACCACAATACGTTGATGAATATCAACTTGCGTAGCAGCAAGTCCAATACCATTTTCATCGTACATAGTTTCTAGCATATCTTTGACAATTTCACGTACTTGGTTGTCAACAACAGTTACTTCTTTTGCGATTGTACGTAAACGTTCATCTGGAAATCTTAAAACTTCTAACCTAGCCATAGTTACCTTTTACACTTATGCTTAAATTTAGGGTATCGTATGTTCTTATTTTAGCCATTCACGTTCCCCTTTAACAGGTTTTGATTAATAATAATGAAAAAACACTATGAGGAAGCTCAATGAAATCTCCATTCATTGCAATAATACTTGCATTAGGTGCTGCTTTTCCTGTGCTAGCAGATGTACTAACTATAAAAAAAGACGCTCCTAAACAATACGTTGTAAAAAAAGGTGACACGCTTTGGGATATCTCAGCGATATATTTAAACGAGCCATGGCTTTGGCCTGAGTTATGGCAAATGAACCCGCAAATAGACAACCCTCATCTTATTTACCCGGGCGATGCGTTAGCATTAATTTACGATGCAGACGGTAATCCGCGTTTAGTGATTAATAAAGCGTATAGAAAGCTATCACCTATGGGGCGTATTACACCTAAAGGGAAAGACGCGATTACCACGTTACCGCTTGAGTTGATTAAACCGTATTTGTCGTTTGAACAAGCGATAAACAGCGATACGATAAAAGAAAAACCCTACATTTTGGGTGCAAACGAAAATACCAAAACCCAAACAATCGATCATATTTTATATGTTAAAGGTAACTTAAAGCGCAATCAGGCTTATGCTATTTACCATGAAGGGGCGCCTTACACCGATCCTAAAACAGGTGAAAAGCTAGCGAGTAGAGCATCTTATGTAGGTATGGCTCGCGCTTTTAGAGCTGGTGATGCGGCTAATGGTGAACCTGCCTCAGTCAGAGTTGAATCAGTTAAGCGCGAAATCAAGCAAGGTGATTTTTTATTACCCGCAATGGAAGGGCAGATGCTGCCAGTGTATTTTAATATGCATCGTCCTACCCAGCCGTTGCAGGGTCATGTAATTGCCTCTCCCCGTGAAGTGAGAGAATTTAGCACGATGGATGTGGTGGTGCTAAACTTAGGCTCTGAACAACAAGTTGAAGTAGGTCATGTAATTGATATTGAACGTCAATCACCTAAAGTAATTGATGGCGCTCGAGGTCCGCGTTATACAGAAGACTCAAGTCGTTTAGAAAAATTGGTATCGGCTACTAGCGAGTTGTTTGGCTCAGAGAGCGATGAAGATAGCATTACGTGGAATATGCCAGCAGAAAAAGTTGGTGAAATGATTATTTTTAAAGTGTATGACAAAGTTAGTTATGCACTCATCACTAAAAATCAGCACCCAATTCGCATTGGAGATTTAGCAGTTATTCATTAAGTAGCGAGTCGGTGTTCTAGGAGGGAACATGGAGCAATCGTTTGGCAAGCTAAGCCATTGGCTTGCCTTTTACTTATGCAAAGGGCTTGGAATAAAAACACTATTAGCCCTCTCTAAGCAGCACAGTTTAGAGTCGCTGTTTTCCTTATCGCATTCCCAGCTGGTTATGTTGGGCTTAACAGCGAGTCAAGCAAGCAATTTACTTAATACAAATTGGCAGCAAGTTGCGCATTATGAACAGCTTATTAGCCAGCAACATATTATTGTTATTAGTATTTTTGATACCACCTACCCAGAACACTTAAAACAAATAGCCAGTGCGCCATTATTACTTTTTTGTAAAGGCGATATTAGCTTACTGTCTTCTCCACAAATTGCGATTGTTGGCAGTCGAAATGCAACCACCACAGGACTTGAAATTGCTGCAGAATTTGCACATCAGCTAACGCTTGCTGGCATAACAGTAACCTCTGGTATGGCGCGTGGCATTGATGGTGCTGCCCATAAAGGAGCGCTGGCAGGAAATGGTAAAACCATTGCCGTACTAGGGACTGGGGTTGATGTTTATTACCCTAAACGCCATAAGTTACTTACAGAGCAAGTATTAACACAGGGTTTATTGGTAAGTGAGTTTTTACCGGGCACCGCGGCCAACGCGCATAACTTTCCACGACGTAATCGTATTATTTCAGGACTCTCTTTAGGCGTTTTAATTGTTGAAGCCGAAATTAAAAGTGGCTCACTGATCACCGTACGTTATGCGCTTGAACAAAATAAAGAGGTTTTTGCGGTGCCAGGCTCAATTAAAAACCCGCTGGCACAAGCAAGTCATTTTTTAATTAAGCAGGGTGCTAAGCTGGTTGAGAACGTCGCCGATATTCTTGATGAGATGAACTTTTCATACCCTTCTGGTCTAAACTATAAAGAGTTAACTGATGCTGTAACCTCAGATTGCGAGGTGCTTAACAGTATTGGTTTTGAGGTGACCAGTGTGGACGATATTATGCGTCGAGTACAGTGGCCAATTGATAAAGTACAAGCGCGATTGCTTGATTTAGAGTTAGACGATCAAATTGAACGTGTATTAGACGGCTATATTAAATTAAGCGCTGGAGGATAATATGTTTGATATTCTCATGTATTTATTTGAAAACTATGTTCACAGCGAAAGTGATGTATTTGTTGAGCAAAGCACACTTACCGATGAGTTACTTCGCGCTGGGTTTAACAAACCCGAAATTAACAAAGCCATTGACTGGTTAGATCAACTTGCCGCATTGCAATACAGCAATGAGTCGCCTTATTTATTAGCCACTCCACAACATGCAGTGCGTATTTTTACCGACAGTGAGTGCCAAGTTCTCGACACCGAATGTCGCGGCTTTTTAATGTTTGTTGAACAAACGGGCGTTATTAATAGCACCACTCGTGAAATGGTGATGGACCGTTTAGCGGCGCTTGATAATTCAGCTATTACTTTGGAAGATTTAAAATGGTTAACTCTTATGGTGTTATTTAACGCCCCTGATTCTCAGCAGGCGTATGAGCAAATGGAAGATCTTATTTTTGATGAGCCCAGTGAAGTATTACATTAACAGGTTCACGACTAATGATGTGAGTAATCATTATTGCGTGTTTTATTATTTTCAGCGTTAACAAACCGACTGCCAGAGCTTGTATCTTTAAGGGTTTTGGGTATATTAGGCGAAAATTCACCAACCACTAGGATTTACATGAGTAAAATCGATCATTCACTTTTCGCGGCTAATAAACACGCCTTAGAAAAAGAATATGAGATATGCCCGCAATGTGGTTCAGAACTCGTCATTCGTAATAGTAAATCTGGGCCTTTTTTAGGCTGCGCTAGTTACCCTAAGTGCGATTTTATTCGCCCGCTTGCACATCATGATAGCAACGAAATCAAAATACTTGAGGACAGCGAGTGTCCAGAGTGTAGCAAGCCGCTGGTGGTGAAAAATGGCCGCTACGGTATGTTTATTGGCTGTACCGGTTACCCTGAATGTCATTATATTGCCAGTGAGCATGACGATACGCCAAGTGAAGAGCCTGTGATTAGTTGCCCTAAATGTAAAAAAGGCCACTTGGTTTCACGCAGCAATAAATTTGGGAAAGTGTTTTATTCTTGCGACTGTTATCCAAGCTGTAAATATACGCTTAATCATAAACCTGTAGCTCAAGCGTGTCCTGTATGTGACTGGCCAGTTGTTACTGAGAAAAAGACCGCGAGTGGTGTTGTGTTACAATGCCCACAAAAAAGCTGTATGCATAAGTTTGCTGCCACTGAATAACGTAAATATCTCTGGAGACAATTTTGTCTGACCTTTCTTCTTTATCTGCTGCAATAACTAGCTTAGAACAAGGCGATGTTATTTTATACCCAACCGAAGCTGTTTATGGCCTTGGTTGCGATCCTGACAATCAACAGGCGGTGGAACGTTTACTTGATATTAAACAACGCCCCGTTGAAAAAGGGCTTATTTTAATTGCTGACAATTACGGGCAATTATTAAAATATGTCGATGACGCTAAGCTGCCTATGGATAAACGTGCCGATATTTTTTCAAGTTGGCCAGGCGCACTCACTTGGGTGATGCCTGCAGCTAAGTCTACCCCAAAGTGGTTAACAGGGCAGTTTGATACTATTGCAGTAAGAGTAACTAACCACCCTACAGTTAAACGTTTATGCCAACAGTTTGGTAAACCACTGGTATCAACAAGTGCAAATTTAACCGGCCAAGCAACGGTAACAAGTATTGTTGAAGCTCAGCAGCAGTTTGGCGAGCAGGTTAGTTTTTATGTTGATGAACCATTAGGTGGTAATACGCAACCAAGTACCATTAAAGATGCCATGACAGGCAATGTATTCAGAGGTTAACGATGCAAAGCGAATTATTAAAACAAGTAAAAGCGTACTTTATGGCTTTGCAAGATACCATTTGCCAAGGCTTAGAAGCAGCAGACGGGAAAGCACAGTTTGTTGAAGACAGCTGGCAGCGAGAAGAGGGCGGCGGTGGTCGTACTCGCGTTATCACTAATGGTAATGTGATTGAGCAAGGGGGAGTTAATTACTCTCATGTATTTGGTGCCTCTATGCCGGGCTCTGCCACTGCACATAGACCTGAGCTTGCCGGGCGCAGTTTTCATGCGTGTGGTGTATCGTTAGTGATCCACCCTAAAAACCCACATATACCAACAAGCCATGCCAATGTGCGCTTTTTTATTGCCGAAAAAGAAGGTGAAGAACCGATTTGGTGGTTTGGTGGTGGTTTTGATTTAACCCCGTTTTACCCTGTACTTGAAGATGTAGTGCATTGGCACCAAGTTGCGCACGATGTGTGTCAGCCTTTTGGCGATGATGTATATCCAAAATATAAAAAATGGTGTGATGAATACTTTTATTTAAAACATCGAGATGAAACCCGTGGCGTAGGCGGCTTATTTTTTGACGATTTGAATGAGTTAGGTTTTGAGCAAAGCTTTGCATTTATGCAATCGGTGGGTAATGGCTTTTTAGATGCTTACGTTCCTATTATTGAGCGTCGCAAAAACGATAAGTACACCGAACAACAACGCGACTTTCAATTATATCGCCGTGGTCGTTATGTTGAGTTTAATTTAGTCTGGGACCGTGGCACATTATTTGGCTTACAAAGCGGTGGCCGAACTGAATCTATTTTAATGTCGATGCCACCTTTAGCCCGTTGGGAATATAACTTTACCCCAGCCGAAGACAGTGCAGAGGCATTGCTATATAAAGACTTCTTAAAGCCACGTGATTGGTTAGCTCTGGGCTAAGAATGATATGCCAGTCAATAAACTACTTATTGACTGGCTTTTAAAATTATTGTTTTAGTTTAAAGCTTCGTACCTGCTCATCTAACGAGCGAGCTAAATTGAGTAACTCTTCACTGACTTTTTGATTTTCATCCGCATCCACTAACGATTGCTCTGCATTATCACTGATACCAACAACGCTTCTGTTTATTTCTTCGGCGGCTAGATTTTGCTGCTCTGTCGCATCGGCTATTTGTATATTTAGCTCATTTATTTCATTCATTTGGCTAGAAATATCTTTTAAAGCCTGTGCAACTTGTTGTACTTGTTGCGCTCTTTCGTCTGCCTCTGCACAGGACTCACCCATGGTTTTAACTGTTTGCGCTGCTTCTGATTGCAACTTATCTATAGTACGGCGTATTTCATCGGTAGAGGCATGAGTTCGGGTTGCTAAAGTTCGTACTTCATCAGCAACAACGGCAAACCCTCGGCCTGCTTCACCTGCACGGGCAGCTTCAATGGCTGCATTAAGTGCTAATAGGTTTGTTTGCTCGGCGATACTGCTGATCACCTCAAGCACTTTACCCACTTCAAGCGTTTGCTCTTGCAGTTGTCTCACTTGATCTGCCGCTTGGCGTACATCTTCAGCTAGTTGATTTATACTGAGTTCGGTTTGCTCTGCAACCTGCATGCTTTGCTGTGCTAGCTCATTACTGTTCTCTGATTTTTCTTGAGCAAAATGAGTGGTGTTTCTTACTTCATTGGATGAGCTTTCTAGCTCATTAATTGCTGCAGCTACCGAGTCGGTACTTTTCTTTTGTTCTAAAATAGCGCGCTCAGTAGTATCGGCAGAAGTATAAATTTTCTCTGCTGAATGAATAAGCACTTTTGAAGAGTGAGATACCTGAGCAATGTTATCTTTAAACGTAGCAATCATTTGGTTAAAACTAGTGGCAAGCCAGCCGAGTTCATCTTCGGCGTTATCTTCAATGCGTAAGGTTAAATCTTTATTAGTAGTGGCTAAGTGCATTGCATGGCCGAGCTTTTTAAGGCGTACTATAAATATTTTTCTAAACACTATACCTAGCAGCACAAAGGCAATAATAAAAATAGTAGACAGTAGGCTGGTGGTTATTAATGTGTTGTAAGTTACCTCACTATCAATATCAGCTAAGGAATAGCTAATTTTTACCACACCTAGTACATCGCCTTCTTGCGCTTGATGGCAGCCTAAGCAGTTTGTACCTTTGTAGTCTGTACTAGCAAACATAGGGCGAAGATAGGTCATACTGCGATTATTATTGCTTTGCTCTATAAATAAACTTTCTTTGCCTCGCAGCGCTTCGCGTTCACTATTATTACTCGCTGTTTGGTTTTTATCGCCTGGTCCATACAGCTTATTGACTATGTCAGAGCGAATAATATGAGCGTCTTCAATATTAGGATGTTTACGAAGCTTTTGGCTCAATAATTCTCGATTAGCCATAGTACCCGTTAGCATCATGGTGTTTATTGAATCAAAATAGTTATCGGCAAGTAGCTTAATATTTTCTGCCACCGTATCTTGTGCGAGCGTGCGCTGTTGACTCGCACTACTAAAAATACTAGCTATGAGTACTATAATGCCGGTTAATGCTAACAAAGCATAAATTTTATGTTGGATTGATTTCACACGCGCCACGCTTTTCTAACTATTTAATAGGATATTATCTTTATTTTAGAAAAGCGGGTTTTGACTTAGCGCAAATAATCCCCAATTAAAGAACGGGATAGATTAATGCTGATTAATCATATGACTGGCAAGCTGTGCCAGTGATTGGCGTAAACCTTCGCGTAAAACGGGGTTATCAACTTCTATGTCTAAGGTTTTATTCATGCAATACATCCACTGATCACGTAAATCTTGATCAATAGGAAATGGCATATGACGTTTGCGCAGCATTGGATGGCCATGTTTTTCTACAAATAAGTCTGGGCCACCAAGCCAACCCGATAAAAACTCAAAAAATACTTGGCGAATTCTATCTAATGGTTGAGGATGCATATCATATAACGGTTTAGCGTATTCATCGCTGGCCATTATGTCGTAGAATCTATTGGCAATTGCACGCGTGGGCGCTTCTCCGCCGATGATTTCATACGGGGTTTTCTCTGGCGTAGGCGCTTGAGTGGTTGTAGACGGCTTTGATCTTGAAAAGAGTCTTTTAATCATAGTTTTATCATCGTTAATAGGCAGTACTAAAACTGCAAAGAGGTTGTTTAAAATGGATAAATATGCGGTTTTTGGAAATCCAATCAAACATTCAAAATCTCCCAGCATACATCAGCAGTTTGCTAAGTCATTGGGAGAGCAAATCGACTATCGCGCAATATTAGCACCTATCGATGGATTTGAAAAAGCAGTCGCTACTTTTTTTGAACAAGGGGGCAAAGGCGCAAATGTCACTGTTCCTTTTAAAGAGCAGGCCTTTGCTTTAGCCGATGAACTAACCTCAGTGGCTAAACTTGCAGGCGCAGTAAATACCCTTAAAAAGCGCGATGATGGTACCTTACTCGGTGATAACACCGACGGCATAGGCTTTGTGAACGATTTACTAGCGAATAAAATAACAATAACAGGTAAACGCCTATTGATAATTGGTGCAGGTGGCGCTGCCCGTGGTGTTATTTTACCTTTACTTGAGCAACAGCCTAAAGAAATTATTATCGTTAATCGCACTGCACATAAAGCCCAAACTTTGGCAAAACTCTTTACCGAGCACGGCAATGTTTCGGGGTATGGTTTTGACGACCTTCCTCAAGTTGATTATCACTTGGTTATAAATTCAACCTCGAGCAGTATGAATAACGAATTACCTGCACTAAGCTCTAAGTATTTAAGCGCATGTGAAATGGCTTACGATATGTTTTATGCGACGCAAAATACGCTATTTATGAATTGGGTGAGCGAACACAATAAAGCGGCTAAGCTATTAGATGGCAGTGGCATGTTAGTAGGGCAAGCTGCACAAGCTTATTATGTATGGCGAAATAAAATGCCGGACATTGTTTCCGTTGTTACTGCACTAAAGCAGGGAGTACTTAAATGAATCAAGCAATACAGTTTATAGACCGACTCGAATTTAGAGAGCCAACTCACCAGCTAGTTTTTTTTGCACAAGTAAGCGGAATGCTAGTTGAGTGTGTGATTGCTGTAAGTAGTTTAAATTTAGCCGATGAGAGTCATGCAACGCGTTATTTTGAACAATATCGATTTGATTATGAAGAGCGTGCCGAGCAGCTAATCGAAGACGAAAGCTATAACTCGGCAGGGCAAATAGAAGTGAGTTTACTTAATTAAGCAAAAAATTGTGGTTATTTCGCGTCTTCAGCTAAGTATTCATCTTTAAGCTGCACGTAATTATCGGCAGACACTTTTAAAAAGCTCAGCTCTTGCTCTGTTAAAGGGCGGGCTTGTTTCGCTGGGCTACCTACATATAAATAGCCAGACTCTAAACGCTTATTAGGAGGTACTAAAGCACCACCACCAATAATCACCTCGTCTTCTACAATCACGTTATCCATAATAATGGCGCCCATGCCCACGAGTATGCGGTTACCTAGAACGCAGCCATGCAGCATTACCTTATGACCCACGGTAACATCATCACCAATAATAAGTGGGTAACCCTCAGGATTGCTTTTAGTCGCTCTTGATAAATGTAAAACACTGCCATCTTGTATATTAGTACGCTTACCGATACGAATATGATTAACATCACCACGGGCAGCAACTAGTGGCCATACACTACTATCATCACCTAGGGTGATATCACCAACTAATACAGACGACTCGTCTATATAAACAGAATCATTAAACGCAGGAGTTATTCCTTTATAAGAACGTATTGCCATATATGCACCTTTAAATTAAACAATATGAATAGTATCAGTGTAACAGTAGCGCTTATTTAAGTACCAGCAAAGCCTGATTTGATTATAAAACTAGCTGTTTTATCAGTTTTAGCTCAGATACTGACCGAACAGTGTGTTTTTTTAGTTTTTCTTTAAAAAAGTACTTGCGTAAAAATCTGTTCTCCCTATAATGCGACCCCACTGAGACGGCAGAGCGCAACGCATAGCGAGGCATGAGCTACTCATAGAGTTAAGTAAAACTTAAGTTTAAATAATCGCAAGAAAGTTTAAAATTAAGTGTTGACTCGAAAAATAAAGGATGTATTATACGCATCCCTAGCGACAACGTCGCAACGTTCTTTAACAATATAAAGCAATCATCTGTGTGGGCACTCGTACAGGTTGAGTTCTAACAGCGAAGCTTAGTTTACTAAGTGACGCAAACAAATTTAGAGTCTCAATTGAACTGAGTGACCAACGGAAACAAGTTTACTTGTTTCAGCACAGTCAATTCGATTCGAAAGAATCAAAATTCAGAATTTATTGAGCTGTCGAAAGACATAAAACTTTTTAATTGAAGAGTTTGATCATGGCTCA
>NZ_JASDDE010000021.1:0-61396 GCF_030407565.1 Pseudoalteromonas sp. APC 3694 | reverse complement strand
GGCTGAGCCGTCAGATTTACAGTCTGATCCCTTTGGCCGCTCGGGAACCCCTCCAATGCAACGCGGCAGATAATAGCAAACTTCTTATTTAAGTAAAGAAAAAAGCTAAAGAAAATTCAAATTTAGCCGATAAATACTTATTAATTAGTTAAATAGGCTAAAGTCTATGCAGATTGGTGATTTGTTAATCACGGAGAGCCAGTTAAAAACGAGGCTTAACGAAAGTGTGCACGAAAACCGCCGAGGCGAGTTTGCACTTTTATTAGCAATGCTCTCTCACGATGCACTCGATTTTAGTGAATTCCACCTACCCAAAAGTGACACTAAGCATTATCAAGCTGATGAAGATGCTTTGCGTAAACAATTTGGCGCAGGTCCAAAGCAGCCATTAGCGCCAGATACCTTTAATATGTTAATTGGTAAAAATAACACAGAGCTTTTAGCAAAAATGGGAAGCGCTGTAGGGATGAGTGATATAAAGTTAACTCAGTGCTTAAAGCCTGAGCCATTTAATATTCGTGATGATAAAAACCACATTCCACTGACTGTCATTGATAACTGTGAACTAGCAGTCCGTCGACGAATTCAAAATACCAACACCGAGCTATCAAACCCTCAAATGGATGCGGTGGCATTTTATGAAGATTTACAAAATGAAGCTATCCACCAGCCATTACATTTGTTTAGTGCCTAATTATATGTGTTCAATTGCTGCTTTATACATGCCATTTGATTGTAATAAACTGTGTTTATAGTAGAAAGTAACTATTGATTTTATAGATGCTTTATTTTAATAACTGATTTAATATAAAAAAAGCATCCAAAATTTAAATGCAATTGCTATAATGGCGCAAATGGTATGACATTAAATGCCATTATCATTAAACCAAGGTAATTAGGAACGTAATGAAGAAAACATTCACGCTGAATCATGAGAAAATCAAATACCCTCGTATGGTTGATGCTGCAAAGCATGAAGTGAAAAAATATTTGAAAAGAGAACGTAATAAAACTTTACCTGTTGATGCCGACTACTGGGCATTTGATTGTAAGTTTGGTAACACGGTTGAAGAAGCCAAAGTGGTTCACGTTGCTGAAATTAACAATCACATCAGTGAAATTGAAAAGCAAGGTTTAACTTCTTTTTACTTAGAGATTTTAGCAAGACCTGCACAGCGTCAAGATTTCGATGAAGATGATGGCGAGTAAAACGCTAATTTGCGTTTAGTGTAGTTTTTGAAAATGGGCCTTGTGGCCCATTTTTTGTAGCTGTTATTTATACACTATGACACTTTTTATACTTTTTATTACTGCCGCAAGGGCACGTATCATTGCGTTTTACTTTAATATCGGCAACCGGTGTAATCTCACCATCAAGGTATCGCCATTGTCCATCTTCTTTAATAAACCTTGAATTTTCTGCCAACTCGCAATATAAATCTTGATAAAAGTAGTGAGCTTTAAATGTAACAAACCCTGTTTCATCATTATAACCAGAGTCTAATATGGTTAAGTTTATAAAACGGCAATTATTTGCAAAATCTTTAATTTCTGAAATTGAGTTTTCAGCTTGTTTTTCTTTTGCATAACTTTCACGAACAAAAACCGCGTTTTTAACAGCATAAGCACTGTAGCGTGCACGCATAAGTTGCTCTGGTGTGTGTGGCTGTTTGGTTTTTAAATGAAAAGGCTCGCAGCAATCAGCATAAGGTTGCTGACTGCCACAAAAACATAATAGGGCGTTAGAAGTCATGATAAATGTACTGTGTATTAAAACGCTAGTTTATCAAGCTTATTGCGTAAGTGAAATCTCAGAATGAGCGCTTTTTTTGCTAAAGCAATACAACTTAGTGCGCGTATGGCTCAAGTTTAATGATAACTGCGACAGTTGTTGGTTATTTATTATGTCAGTCCAGGTGATCACCGCCGCAAAATTTCCATTGTGAAGTGCAGAATTTAAAACATACTCTAAATTAACTAAATGTTTTTGACGAATAACCAGTAATTTACTGGTATCAATTGAGCATGAATCAAGTAGCGCTTTGCTCGGTACGTTATCTGGTGCTATTAACAGTGTCCATGCGTTTAGGCTGTTGTATTGGTGTAATACTTTTAATAACTCAAACGTTGCTGAAATTTCATCTTCAATTTGTACAACGTTAACACAATCTGATTGGTCATCTTGTTGATAGCTTTTAACTGTTCTTACGGTAATTGGCTGTAACATAATCTTCTCACTCACTGGGTTTTTATACAGTACATTCATACAGTAGTTTATACAGTTGTTTGGTGCAAGTGTTTTTTTGCTATTTTTTTGTACAGTTATTTATCTTAAAACGCGATAGTTACTATAAATATATAAATAATCTATATATAACAATGGTTTAATTTTTATTGAAAGTTAATGCCCACAGAATTAATTTTAAGGCTGGGAACAAATAAATACAGATGAACAGGGGGTATACAGTAGTTTAAATTAATTAAGCGTGCTTGTTTTGGCTATAAATGCTTAATTAATTTACAGATGGAATGAGTTGCTGGGCAGTGAAATTATTTTTCGCTACTAGGAGGGATCAAATGTGAGAATTGTAACTGGTGAATTTGTTCATACAGGCTGGCTGCGTAGCATTGAGCATCTTTAAGTCGTTTGGTACTAATATGTTTTCGTATATCGCTCATTGCTTCTATGGCAGGTTCATAGCCTTGACTACCGGCTAAGCTAAGCCACGCAGCACCATGAAATACACTTTGCGGCACACCTTGTCCTTTTATAAAAAACAGCCCTAAATAAAACTGCGCGCGATAATTTCCTGCCATTGCTGCCAAACGCATCCATTTTGCGGCTAATGCGCTTTGTTCATTTTTAAGGTAATAAAGGGCTTTATTTAATGTGTCTTGATCGGTGTTTTTAGAGCTCGCAGGGAGATTTGCATCGCTTGGTTGCGTTACAAAAGAAAGAATGTTGTCTAATTGTTGCTCTAAGTCTTGGCCACTTGGTGTCGTTTTGATCATGCTACTTCGTTTGTTATTTTAATCACTTAGCTAGTTTAGTATATAGCAAGGTAAAATGTCCTCTAAAAAGTTATTTTTATGCTAAAATCTCGCCACTTTTTACAACCACAAGTTTATTATGCTCGAAGCCTTATTCAAAATCCGTGCAAATGATTCTTCGGTTCGCCGTGAATGTATTGCCGGTATGACTACATTTATTACGATGGTTTATATCGTATTCGTTAACCCAGCTATGCTTGCTGAAGCGGGTATGGACCAAGGTGCTGCCTTTGTTGCCACCTGTATTGCAGCTGCAATAGGGTGTTTTATTATGGGTTTGTGGGCCAATTACCCACTGGCATTGGCACCGGGTATGGGATTAAATGCATTTTTTACCTATGGTGTTGTATTAGGTATGGGTTATAGCTGGCAAGCTGCGTTGGGTGCGGTATTTATGTCAGGGTGTATATTTTTAATTCTAAGCTTATTTAAGGTGCGAGAGTGGATTATTAATGCAATCCCTCTGGTGCTCAAGCAAGCAATAGCAACGGGTATTGGCGCATTTTTAGCTCTCATCGCACTTAAAAGTGCCGGTATTATTGTATCAAGTCCTGCAACACTGGTGCAGTTGGGTGATATTACCTCGCCTGGTCCTTTATTGGCTATTTTCAGCTTTTTTGTTATTGCTGCACTGCTTTATCGCGATTTTAAAAGTGGCGTGCTGATCAGTATTTTACTAGTCACCGCGATTGCTGTGTCTATGGGGTTAGTGGAGTATCATGGTGTTATTGCAATGCCACCTTCTATCATGCCGACCTTTATGCAGCTGGACTTTAGTGCCGCGTTTGAACTGTCGATGTTGAGTGTTATTTTTGCGTTTTTATTCGTTGATTTGTTTGATACCTCAGGCACGTTAGTTGCGGTAACTCAGAAAGCTGGTTTAGCAGATAAAAACGGTAATATGCCGCGTTTAGGTCGTGCATTAAGCGCTGACAGCACAGCTACCATTGCAGGTGCAATGCTCGGTACTTCAACAACCACGTCATACATTGAGTCTGTTGCAGGTGTATCTGTTGGTGGTCGAACTGGTTTGACCGCTGTGGTTGTGGGTTGCTGCTTTTTACTGATGATGTTTTTTGCGCCTTTAGCTCAAATGGTGCCTGCATACGCAACCGCGGGAGCTATTTTATATGTATCTGTATTGATGCTACAAAACTTAAAGTTTGTAAATTGGGACGACATGACTGATGCAATTCCGGTGAGTGTTGTATTATTAATGACACCGCTGACGTTCTCAATTGCACACGGTATTGCACTTGGTTTTATTTCTTATACGGCGGTAAAAGTGCTGTGTGGCAAAAAAGATCAGGTAAGCATTAGTGTTTGGATTTTAACTGCCTTGTTTATTGTTAAGTTCGCATTTTTATCTTAATGCAGGCAGCTTGTTAGAATATGTATATGTCCTAGTATGTAAACACAAAGTGGGGCAAAATCCTATTCAAAAAAAGCCCATGCAACTGCATGGGCTTTTTTATTTAGAAAGGAGTTACCATTTCTTTTTAGGTGCAAATAATACGTCTAAATCATCTTGCTCTTGTTCGTTCTTTTTCTTCAATGATGTAGCATTTGATGCCTTGAGTTCATTACTTATCGTTTCAAGGTAGCCTTCAACTTCAGCTCGTTTTGCCGTAATGTAATCGTCATTAAATGAAACACTGTTAAGTGTGGCAGCTGCTTTTTCAAAGTACTGCCTAGCAGAGCCTATCATTCCAGCTGTTTGCGCTGATAACCCTCGTTTTATTTGGCTTTCAATGTTGATTCTTAAGTGTAGCTTTTCAAGGCTTTTGTCTTCTGCAATAAATACCTGGCTGTCTACTTTGCCTTTATTATGCTCAGAACGAATAATAGTGCGTAACTTTTTAATGCCTTGTATCAGCGATATCAGTTGTTTGTCGTTACCTGGTAATACAAAGCCATCTGAACCGTCTTGAATTGGGTTTTGTAGTCGCTCTTTTGCTTCTTTTAAGCGGTTTTTTAGTCCACTACCTCCGCTTGAAATAGACACCATTTGACTGAGCGCATCATGAATTCGTCGTTGTAATATTCGCTGAGTTGCCTCTGAAAGTGGAATGTTGGCGCTATTCATTAATGCTTCTTCGGTTTCTTCAATGATTGCTTTTTGTTTTGTTAACTCTTTGCGTCGTTCAGCTTCTTGTTTTTCTTTGTGTTGCTGAACAGCACTAACCGATAGTGCAATGACTATAAGTGCAACAATTAATACAATTATAATGGAAACTATCATGTTATAATTCTCAAATTCTTAACCTTATTATCTAATCTTACATTAAATATATAAAAGGTGGGAAACTTTGCTCAGATTAACTGAAAAAAGCGTCACCATAAAGCGTTTAAATCTTAATATGTTATGTTTCGATTGCTGATAATCATTGCTACCTCAAGTTTATTTATTGTGTTAACCTGAAATTTCAACAAATTAATTGTTATATTATGTAACATTAATCAGCCTTTTATATAGCTACCTATAGTTAGGGTGCGCTTTTATCTGTCAATGTGAATTATAACGAAACTACATAGCCATGAAATTACAACAACTTAGATATATCGTAGAAGTTCAAAATCATAAATTAAATGTTTCAGCTACGGCTGAGAGTTTATTTACCTCCCAGCCTGGTATTTCTAAGCAAGTACGTATGTTAGAAGATGAGCTCGGTGTACAAATTTTTGGCCGCAGTGGTAAGCATTTAACTCATGTTACAGGCGCTGGCGAGGAAATCATTAACATATCACGCGAAATACTCTCAAAAGTTGAGGGTATTAAAGCGGTTGCGAATGAACATACTTTACCGGATCAAGGCAAACTTAATATTGCTACCACGCATACACAAGCACGGTATGCGTTACCGAGTGTAATTAAAGGCTTTACTCAAAAATACCCTGCGGTATCACTGCATATGCATCAAGGTACACCACAGCAAATTTCTGATGCAGCCGCTCGCGGTGATGCTGACTTTGCCATTGCCACAGAAGCGCTTCATTTATATTCAGATTTAGTAATGCTGCCTTGCTACCATTGGAATCGTAGTATTGTGGTTGCTAAAGATCATCCCCTTGCGAAAAAAGTGGATAATTTAACAGTGGCTGATATAGCCCAATACCCACTCATTACTTACGTATTTGGCTTTACAGGTCGTTCGGAGCTCGACAAAGCATTTAATGCTTACGGATTAGAGCCACATATTGTATTTACTGCCACCGATGCCGATGTCATTAAAACGTATGTGCGTTTAGGGCTAGGTGTGGGTGTGGTTGCATCTATGGCAATTGATCAGGTAAACGACAGCGACTTAGTGTGCATTGATGCTAGCCATTTATTTGAGGCGAGCACGACTAAAATTGGTTTTAGAAAGGGCAGCTTTTTACGCACCTACATGTATGACTTTATCGAACGTTTTGCACCGCATTTAACTAAAGAGCGAGTAGAGCGTGCGAGTTTACTGCGAAATCAAGAAGATGTTGATAAGTTATTTACTGATATTGAATTGCCGGTTAAGTAACCGCCATAAACAGCAATGAGAAGCCGCTTAGTTTTGCAACTAAGCGGCTTTTTTTGTGCTATGTAATTAACCTGAACTGTGGATAATAAATCCATCTTAAGCAGCTATTTTCAGCGTTAACTGCGTTGAATTTACTTGCAATAGGCTAGCTATTGACGCGTAATTTCGCCTTGTTTTCACTAAAAATCTCTAGCTTGAGAAAATAAACATAAATATCATTTTGATTCAATATGTTAGTAAATCTCTTAACCAGAGTTCAGGTTAATTAGCACTCGATAATATTAACGGCCAGTCCACCGCGAGCGGTTTCTTTGTATTTTGTTTTCATATCGTTACCCGTATCGAGCATGGTTTTTATTACTTTATCCAGCGATACTTTTTGCTCACCACTACCGCGTATAGCAAGGCGCGACGCATTAATTGCTTTAATAGCGCCCATTGCATTACGTTCAATACAGGGGACTTGCACTAAGCCGCCAACAGGGTCACAGGTTAACCCTAAGTTATGTTCCATACCAATTTCAGCGGCATTTTCTACGTGTACAACGTTACCACCAACAATTTCAGTAAGTGCGCCTGCGGCCATTGAACAAGCAACACCGACTTCGCCTTGGCAACCCACTTCAGCACCAGAAATAGAGGCATTCTTTTTATATAAAATGCCTATTGCAGCGGCAGTTAATAAGTAGCGGGTAGCAATATCACGGTCTACTTCTTTAATAAAAGTATGATAATACATTAATACTGCAGGTAAAATTCCGGCTGCGCCATTTGTGGGGGCAGTTACTACACGTCCTCCGGCTGCATTTTCTTCGTTTACAGCTAATGCGAATAAATCAACCCAGTCCATGGCGCGCAGTGGATCGTTACTGACTTCTACATTAAGCTTTAAATATAAGCTTGGCGCACGGCGTTTTACTTTTAATCCGCCAGGTAAAATACCTTCGGTGCGCATACCTCGCTCAATACAGGCTTTCATTACTTGCCAAATATTAAATAGCTCATCTTTAATGGCTTCTTCACTGCGTAACGTTTTTTCGTTTTTCATCATTAACGTTGATACGCTGTAACCCGACTCTTTACACATTTCGAGTAATTCTTTAGCCGAGCCAAACGGGAACGGGGCTGGGTTTTCTTCACGGATATCTAAAGCGGCTTGTTTTTCTTTTTCAAACTCTTCATCCGTAACAATAAATCCGCCACCAATAGAGTAGTAAACTTTGCTATATACTTTTTCGCCATTGTTATAGGCAATAATTTCCATTGCGTTGGAATGTTTAGGGAGTGTCTTTCTGCGATGAAAAACAATCGCGCCCTGCTTAGGGAATTTAGCTTTGTGAGTTTGGTTTAGGTAAATAACCTGTTCTTTTTCAATTTTAGCGAGTATGTCATCCACTAAATCGGCATCAATGGTTTCAGGATCATAACCGGCTAAGCCAAGTATTACTGCTTTTCCCGAACCGTGGCCAACACCTGTTTGGCCCAGTGAGCCGTAAAGCTCTACTTTTACATCGGTCACATTTGCTAATAGTTGTTGCTCGTTTAGGTCATTAACAAATAAGCGTGATGCACGCATTGGGCCAACGGTATGTGACGATGAAGGGCCAATACCAATGCTAAACATATCAAATGCACTGATCATAATGTGTGTCTCTACTTAGTTTTCTCAGCATTAAGCTGTTCTTTGAACGGTCGACTATAATAACGTGGAAACGCAGGTGTGTAACCCTTATTAGTAAAGATTTAAACTGGTATGGCGAGTTGTTTTGTAAAGTTTTTAATAATGCTGGCTGTGGCTCCCCACAAAAGCCCATGTGGGGTGATAAAGCCATTTAAGGTAATGATTTTTCCACCTCGTTCAAATGGCAAAGGTTGCCAGTTAGCCGCGTTATTCAGCGCTTTTATAGAGAGTAAAAAGCTAGCTTGCACTTCGTTGTGGTCGTTTTCCCACACTGTTTCTTTTTTAATTAAGCCTACAAAGGGGCGTATAGTAAATCCGGTCAGGGTTGAATATTCAGGTAACTGACCTAACACATGGATATTTTGCGGGGCAATGTTTAGCTCCTCGTGTAATTCACGCAGTGCCGTGGTCCGCAGGTTAACATCATTAATTTCAAATTTACCACCTGGTAAACAAATCTCCCCAGGGTGGTGATGTAAATAGGTTGGCCGCTTACACAATAAAACATGTGCTTCATTATCAATATCAATCAAAGGTAGCATCACTGCACTGGCGCGCTTTTTTTTATTATCTTTGAGCTGATCCACAGCTAAACTGCGGTTTAATTGAAAACGAGCCGAAATGGTTTCACTATTCAAAGCGACCCTCATTTAATATAGGGAGTATTTTATTTACTTTATCGTAAGTTTCTTGATATTCCAATTCGACTTTTGAATCAGCAACAATGCCACCGCCAGCCCAGCAGTGTATTTTTTGTTGATGTGTAACTAAAGTTCTAATAGTAATACTGGTATCCATATTACCGCAGGCGCTAATATAGCCAATAGAACCACAATAAATGCTGCGTCTGTGCGGCTCCAGCTCTTCTATTATTTCCATTGCGCGCACTTTTGGTGCGCCTGTAATTGAACCACCGGGAAATGCAGCTTCAAGTTGATCGACTGCTGTTTTTCCTTCATCAAGGATGGATGTAACTGTACTTACCAAATGGTGTACTGCCGGAAAGCTTTCAATAGCAAATAAAGAAGGTACAACAACAGAGCCCGATTTTGCGACTTTACCTAAATCATTTCGTAGCAGGTCTACTATCATTACATTTTCAGCGCGGTCTTTACTTGAATTTGCCAGTAAGGTTGCTTGTTTTGCATCCTCAAGGGCATCTTCTTTGCGAGGTAAAGTCCCTTTAATGGGTTTTGTTTCTACTTTATTGTCGTGTACTGCAATAAAACGCTCGGGTGAGATTGATAAAATAGCGCCCTGAGGATGATTAATAAAACTAGAAAAAGGCGCTTTATTAGCCTGAGTTAATTTAACATAGGCGCTCCAAGGCGAGCCTTGGTAATGTGCGCTAAAACGCTGCGCTAAGTTAATTTGATAGCAGTCACCACTTTTTAGGTATTCTTCAATCGCGGCAAACTTTTCGCTATAGCTAGTCTGACTCATATTTGACTGCCACGGTGATGTAAGCGAAAAGCTCTCGTGTTTAGGTGGTTGCGCTAAATATTGCTGATATAGCCAAAGGCGGTCTGCATTGGGCTGCGAAACATAAAACCACGTGCGCAGTTGTTTATCGTAAATCAGTGCATCAAGGTAAAGTCCAACCGCCATTTGCGGTAAATTTATGTCGTGTAAAGCGCTGCTTGGTAGTTGCTCTATAGTACGGCCTAAGTCATAGCCAAAATAACCCAGCCAGCCACCATTAAAAGGTAAGTTGTTGGCGGCTTTAGTGCTGTCTAACTTTGCCAGTTCATTATTCATTATTTCAAAGCAGCTTTTTATGTTTGGCTGGTTATTAAAAACGCTTTGATTATTTTCGACTTCAAGGGTGCTCTGGGGGGCAATCGCAATAATGTCAAAACGACTGTTTATGTGATCACTATCACCCGAATCTAATAAAATGGCGTAAGGCAAATGAGCAAAATGCGAAAATACCTCAATACAATTTTGTGATATGGCTAATTCAACACAATTTTTTTTATTGTTTAGCATTTACTACCCCTATAAGAACTGGCTCCAAACGGGCTGGGAGGGTATCATAAGTCAAATTTATTTGGCAGCGTTTAGTGAGCGCTGTAGTTGAAAACAGTTCGAATCACCGTCACGGGTTTGATATCGCTTACGTGCTGCGTGAGTAACAACAACTTAAGGAACCACTATGAGTACAATTCGTCAGCAAGACTTTATTGATAGCATTGAAGATGCCTTGCAATATATCTCGTTTTACCATCCTCTTGATTTTGTTCAAGCACTAGAAAAAGCGTATAACAAAGAACAAAGTAAAGCCGCTAAAGATGCGATTGCGCAAATTTTAATTAACTCGCGTATGTCGGCAGAAGGTAAGCGCCCACTGTGTCAAGATACCGGGATCATTACTTGTTTCGTAAAAGTAGGGATGGATGTTAATTGGGATAAAACCGACTTAACAGTACAACAAATGGTTGATGAGGGAACGCGTCGTGCGTACTTAAATCCAGATAACCCTTTACGTGCATCGATTGTTGCAGATCCTGCGGGAACACGTAAAAACACTAAAGATAATACGCCATCAGTGGTTCACATTGACTTAGTTGCAGGCGATAAAGTCGAAGTGATGGTCGCTGCTAAGGGCGGCGGCTCAGAAAACAAAAGTAAAATGGTGATGTTAAACCCATCTGACGATGTGGCTGAGTGGGTAGAAAAAACGCTACCAACAATGGGGGCGGGTTGGTGTCCACCTGGCATGCTAGGTATAGGTATTGGTGGCACGGCAGAAAAAGCAGCGGTAATGGCCAAAGAGTCATTAATGGATCCGGTTGATATTCATGAACTAATTGAGCGCGGCGCAGAAACAACAGAAGAAAAGCTGCGTTTAGAAATTTTTGAACGTGCGAATAAATTAGGTATTGGTGCGCAAGGCCTTGGCGGTTTAACCACGGTTGTTGATATTAAAATTAAAACAGCGCCTACTCACGCAGCTTCAAAGCCAGTGGTTATGATCCCAAATTGTGCTGCTACGCGCCACGTTCACTTTACCCTTGATGGTTCAGGCCCTGCGAATTTAAAAGCACCTAAATTAGAAGATTGGCCAGAAGTGACTTTCGAAGTGGGTGAGGGTACACGCCGTGTTAATTTAGATACTCTTACTAAAGAAGACACTAAAGAATGGAAAATGGGTGAAACCGTTTTACTCTCAGGTACTATTTTAACGGGTCGAGATGCTGCTCATAAACGTCTTCAGGATATGATCAACTCAGGGGAAGGTTTACCTGAAGGTGTTGATTTTGATAACAAGTTTATTTACTACGTTGGTCCTGTGGATGCAGTAGGCGATGAAGCAGTAGGTCCAGCGGGTCCTACAACGGCAACACGTATGGATAAATTTACCGATATGATGTTAGAAAAAACCGGCATCGTGGGTATGATTGGTAAAGCTGAACGAGGCCCAGCAACGGTTGAGTCTATTAAAAAGCACCAGTCAGTGTATTTGATGGCGGTAGGCGGTGCGGCTTACTTAGTATCTAAAGCAATCAAAAAAGCACGTGTTGTTGCCTTTGAAGATTTAGGTATGGAAGCTATCTACGAATTTGAAGTAGAAGATATGCCAGTAACAGTTGCCGTAGACAGTGAAGGAGCAAATGCACACACCCAAGGCCCTGCTATTTGGAAGGCAAAAATTGAAGAGCTAGACAGCAAAATGAAGTAAATTTTTACTTAAAAAGCAATCATATAAGCGAGCACTGTGTGCTCGCTTTTTTATTTACTTTTATATTTGCAAAGACTTATACACCTCAGACCAGTTTATGCTGCATAGGCAATTAGTGTATAAGTCACTGTATTTTAAGATGTAGTGTACTTTTTTAGGGTGTATGATTAAGTTTACAAATAACTGCAGTGTGACGTTCACGTAAGCGTAAACTTTAATTGCAATGGTGTTTTTAACTTTAATACTTAATCAGATGGTTATTTTTGGATTTTTTATGCTTACTTTTAACGATAAGTCGTTTTATATTTCACTTTGACGCGCTTTATCTGGTTTATTTACTCATGGTATGGCGAACCATTAACTGAAGTGATAAAGTCTCGGCAATTTGTAGCGTGCTTGCCCAAAAGGGCTCATTATTTTCGGAGTATTTAAAGTGGTTGTATTTAATCAAGTTGAATTTGATAACCATGAACAAGTGGTTTTTTGTTCAGACAAAGCGTCTGGTTTGAAAGCCATTATTGCGGTACATAACACAAACTTAGGCCCTGCGGTAGGCGGTTGTAGAATGTGGGATTATGTTAACGATGAAGATGCAGTATATGATGTGCTGCGTTTATCAAAAGGGATGACCTATAAAAATGCCGTAGCACGCTTGCCATTTGGTGGTGGTAAATCGGTTATTATTGGTAATGCCAAAGAAATCAAATCTGAGCAGTTATTTCGCGCATTTGGTCGCCAGTTAGAGCGACTAAATGGTAGCTACTACTCAGCAGAAGATGTAAACATTACCTGTGATGATGTGGCGTTAATGAACAAAGAAACAAATTACGTGCTAGGTCTTGAAGGAAAAAGTGGTAACCCTTCGCCGTTTACAGCCTATGGTACGTTTTTGGGCATGAAAGCAGCGCTTAACCATCAACGCGGTATTCAAGACTTTTCTGGTATTAAAGTTGCGGTGCAAGGTTTAGGTGCAGTAGCTTATGGATTATGTAAACATTTGTTTGAAGCTGGTGCTGAGTTATTTGTTACCGATATTAATCAAGCTGCAGTAGAACGCGTAGTAAATGATTTTGGCGCAACTGCAGTTGGTATTGATGAAATATACGACCTAGATGTGGATGTTTATGCACCCTGTGCATTAGGTGCCACTATTAATGACACAACAATCCCACGCTTAAAAGCAACGATAGTAGCAGGCTGTGCAAACAATCAACTTGCTGAATCACGCCATGGTGAAATTTTACGTGAAAAAGGTATTTTATATGCGCCTGATTATGTAATAAATGCAGGTGGTATTATTAACGTTTATTACGAAACTGCACCAGAGGGTTACAGTAAAGAGGCTTCTAATAAACACGTAGAAAGAATTTACGATACACTGAGTGAAATTTTTACCCGTAGTGAAAAAGAGCAAAAATCAACCCATTTAATTGCCGATGAACTGGCACAAGAAATTATTGAAAACGGACTTTAAGTTTCCACTCGATTTAAAATAGGAGCGAAATACGCTCCTTTTTTATACCTTATGTAAGACTTTAGTATAACTACACCCAAAGCGTCATTTTAGTTAATGCGAATATAGATAAAGCACGGTAAAATTTAGTTTTACACTTTATCTATATTTTATGTCCTCTACTGATTTTTCTATTACCCCTCTTGATTTTGAGCAATGGCCTCGAAAGCAACACTTTGAGTTATTTCAGCAGTTCACTCAGCCTTATTTTAATGTGTGCGTACAACTGAATGCGGAAAAGTTATATATCGCCTGTAAACAAGCTAATATTGCTTTTTTTCATGGTTATATTTATTGCTTATTAAAAGTTTGTCATAAGTATGAGCCGATGATGCTGCGCATTATTAACCAAAAACCTTGTTACTTAAGTGCTACGCGGGCAAGTGTAGTCGAGCTTGCCGATGACGAGTCGTTTCGCTTTAGTTATTTTAAATTATACGAGTCGTTAAATGAATTTGCCCGTGAGGCGAAAGCTATTAGCAATGCCACAAAATTAAACCCACTGTTTTCTGATGCGTTTGCAGCAACTGAAGGGCAAGCAGATTTAATTCATGTTTCTGTATTACCTTGGTTAAACTTTAGCAGCTTTTCACATGCATTTACCCACGGTCAAAGTAATGGTATTCCTAAATTTGTGTTTGGCCAATACAATACTGAGACAGGTAAAATGCCGCTCGCTATTGATGTTCATCATGCGTTGTTGGATGGGCTTCATGTCGCTAAATTTATAAAGCAATTGCAGTATACATTTAATAATTTAAGTAATAATAATTAATTAAAAAGTTGTAAGTTTTATGTTATTATTTACCAGCAGTGCTTTTAACTTAAATTGTCGCTCTAAACTTACCCAAATATAAAAATTAATAATTATAAAGGCAATATCTGATGAATCGCTTAGTGATTTTATGTATTTTATTGGTGATTTTTTCTGTTGACGCACAACAGCAGACTCGTTTGCCGTTACGTGATTATTTTTTTGAAACCTGGAATACACGTACGGGTCTTCCTCACAATAGCATTAATAGCCTTGCACAAACACAAGATGGGTATCTATGGGTGGGTACTTGGGAAGGACTTGCCCGCTTCAATGGCCAAGAGTTTAAGTTATTTACTCGCTCCGAAATTACTGACTTGCCTGACTCAGGCGTACGTGCGCTAACCCCTACATCTGATGGCGGTTTACTTATTGCAGGAGCGCGTGGCGGTATTAGCCTATATCAACATCGCCAATGGGACACGCAACCACCTGCCCAAGCGATGGTTAATCATATATTTAAAAGTAAAAATGATAACTTGTGGCTAGCGCTTGAGAATGATGGTGTGTTTTATCGTTCAGCTAGTAGCACTCAAGACATCCCAATAATACAAAATGTCAGTGCGTATCGAATCATTGAAGACCCCAAGGGGGTTATATGGGCGGCGACCAGTGATGGCCTGTATAAAATAGTCAACTACAAACCCACTTTGATGACGCCACAACAAGGGGTTCCAGATGCTCCCGTATATACCTTATTAATCACCCGTGATGGTCGACTCATTATAGGAAGTGAAAGAGGGGCACGAATCCTTAATGGTGGGCTATTTGAATCGCCTCACCCACAACTCGAGGCGGAACCTATTTCCAGTTTGTTAGAAGATGATCATGGGGATCTGTGGTTTGGCACCATTAATAAAGGTGTTTTTAGGCTTAGCGTCGATGGTTTAGAGCAATTAGATGCTAAAAATGCTTTACCCGCTAACCGTATTCTTTCTTTGTTACAAGACAGAGAAAATAGTATTTGGGTAGGCACCAATGCTGGTGTATTTAGGTTAAGAGAAGCGCCGTTTTCATCGTGGGGCAAAAAGCGAGGCTTATCTAGCGATTATGTGCGTACGGTATTGTCACATTCTGATGGCAGTTTATGGATAGGCGGAAGCACGGGTTTAGATCGGCTGCACAATAATCAGATCAGCCATATTAAAGGCACTAAACAAGGCTCGCCATATTCAATACTAAGCTTACTAGAGCAAAACCAAGGTGATGTCTGGGTAGGCACATACACCTCGGGTGTTTTAAAAGTGGTTAATAACGAACTCGTACCTTATTTAAACCGTGATAATGGCTTAGGTAGTAATGAAGTAAGATCTTTACTTTTTGATTCAAAAAATCGCTTATGGATAGGCTCGGCCATGGGGCTGACACGCGTTAATACCGACGGTAGCTTAAACCAATTTACTAATGAAAAAGAGCTGCCGAGTGGGTTTATTTTAGCCTTGAGTGAAGACAACTCAGCTAATATTTGGGTAGGAACCGGTAATGGGGTCGTGGTTTATGACACTCAAACTGACGTGTTTAATCCTGTTGAGTTTCCTGCTGAATTTGCCGCCCAATATGCGTTTGGCTTTTACATTGATGATAAATACACGTGGATGGCTACCGATCGTGGCTTAGTTCGTTATCAGCATTCAAACGCAAAGATGACTATTTTAGGGCGTGAATTAGGTTTACCCGTTGATAAGCTTTTTCAAATTGTGCCGTTTAAAGACTCACTTTGGCTATCAAGTAACCGTGGCATTATTGAAGTCAATTATAAGCAGGTAAATGAGCTGCTTGATTCAAAATCTAACAATAGAGGTACGCTCGCCTTTCAATTATACGATGAGGCTGATGGCATGCACAGTGCACAAGCAAATGGCGGTTCAACCCCCTCTGCAACCGCTCATTCAGATGGCACAATTTGGTTTGCTACCGCAAAAGGGGTGAGTACAGTAAAACTGGAACGCTTAAAAGAAGCCACTAAAATAGCGTTACCAACGATTGTTGAAAGCTTTTCTGTTGATGGTAAACCAACGTCGTTACCTATAGACGGTGAAACTATTATTTTACCACCAGGGGTGACGCGCTTGTCATTTCAATACGCGGGACTGAGCTTTATTATGCCGCAGCGATTAAACTTTCAAACAAAATTGGAAGGCTTTAATAACGAATGGGTCAACCGTCAAAACATAGCGACTGCTGAATACACTAACTTACCTGCGGGCAAGTATTCTTTTGCTGTACGTGCAGCCTATCCAAATACTGATTGGCAACAAAATCACAAAGTCGTTAACTTTGAAATTCAATCGCACTTTTGGCAAAAAACAAGCTTTAAGTTGTTTATGTTTTTTCTTTTTGTGGTGGTGATATATAGCGCTTATCGCTACCGCTTATATCGTTATAAACAAGTTGAAAAGGAATTAACGAGTCGAGTGGTGAAGCAAACGCAAGCACTGCAAGAGCAAGCCAGTGCCTTTGCGTATCAAGCCACACACGATCAGCTTACTGATTTACCGAATCGCCGCGCATTTGATGGCTGGCTGGCGGATAACTTTTCAGACTTTAAAGCATGTAAAAAATCACTTGCTATCGCTATTATGGATATTGATCACTTTAAACGGATTAACGATGGTTGGTCACACCTCATAGGTGATCAGGTTATATGTGAAATAGCTAACATTCTTAAAGCGCACTGCGAAGGTGAGCAAGAGGTAGCTCGCTGGGGTGGCGAAGAGTTTACTTTTGTGTTTCCCGATACGAGTGCAGTGCAGGCCCAAGAAATGTGCGAGAAGTTACGCAAATGTATTGAAAATAAAAACTTTTCAAATATCGCAGAAGGCCTCAGCGTAACCGTGAGTTTTGGTGTTTCTGACTCTGGTGATGTTGATGATTATGACCGATTATTATCACGGGCCGACCAAGCTTTGTATAAGGCAAAAAACAATGGTCGAAATCGAACTGAAGTGATGTGATTGAAAAACAGCCTCACTGCACCCATTACTATTTTAATAATACGGGCGCAGCATTTTAGCGTTAAAGCTAAATGGTTTGATTTAGGACGACCCAATGATAAATGGGCTATTAATTTTTGTTTTAATTGTATTTATTATAATGTTTTGGCGCTGGCCTGATATTCAAAATGCCGTGTGGCACCGTAAATACAGTGGTTTATTATTAAGCGAGCAACAACATACGTTGTTACTGCGTGCTATGCCCATATACAACAAAATGACCGATGCAGAGCGAGCAAAGTTAGCATCCCATATTGTGTGGTTTTTAAATGAAAAGCGTTTTGTTGGCTGCGATGGGTTGCAACTAACGGAGGCAATGAAACTCATTATTGCCGCCGATGCCTGCTTGCTGGTGCTTAACAAGCCTTGGCCTTTGTATAAAAACGTAAAAGAAATTTTACTTTACCCCAGCGCGTATTACGCGCCCCAATCAAGCCGCGATAACGCAGGCCTTGTCAGTTTTCATAATACAGTAAGGCAAGGTGAATCGTGGCCGGGGGGAACATTGGTGCTTAGCTGGCATGATGTGCTTGAGGGCAACCGCTTACCCAGTGATGGGCATAACTTAGTGTTTCATGAATTTGCACATCAACTTGATCAAGAAACCGGTAAAACCACCGGCACGCCACTACTTGCATCACAGGCAAAATACCAACAATGGGGCAGAGTATTTAGCCGAGCGTTTTCGCAGTTAAAAACCCATGTTGCTTATAGTATGCCGCATGTAATACATAGCTATGGAGCCACCAATGAGGCTGAGTTTTTTGCGGTGATCACCGAAACATTTTTAGAAAAGCCTGCCGATTTACGCCGTGAAGACCCTGAAATTTACCATTTGCTAGTGGATTTTTATCAATTTGATCCTATTGTTTGGCACTGATTTTATGCACTTCATCCTATTACGCTGGTAACTTGCTGGCGTTTTTGTTGCAATCATGTAATAGATCAACACACAGCAACAATAATAAGTGAGATAAGCATGAAAAAAATGCTGCAAACAGCACTCGCGCTATCAGTTTCATTGGCATTAGGCCACGCACACGCAGAGCAAACGGATGAAAAAAAATGGCAAGTTGATTCACCTAAAGGGCAATTTGTTGATGCATCTATTAGTGTAGAGCAAGGCACATGGATGAATGTCGATATAAGTCCTGACGGAGAAACCTTAGTATTTGATTTACTGGGCGATATTTACACCATGCCAATGAGTGGTGGTAAAGCGACTAAAATAACCTCAGACATTGCATGGCAAATGCAGCCGCGCTTTAGCCCAGATGGCAAGCACATTGCTTTTACATCAGATCAAGGCGGTGGTGACAATATTTGGATAATGGATGTTAACGGCGAAAACCAAACCGCCGTCACTGACGAAACATTTAGATTACTCAATAGCCCTGCGTGGAGCCCTGATGGTGATTATTTAGTTGCACGTAAGCATTTTACCGCCAGTCGCTCGCTAGGTGCGGGTGAAGTTTGGCTTTATCACAAAGCCGGCGGTAAAGGGGTGCAACTGACTAAACGTGAAAACGATCAAAAAGACTTAGGTGAACCCATGTTTTCACCGGATGGTCGGTATGTTTATTTTTCTCACGATGCAACCCCAGGTAAAACTTTTCATTATTCAAAAGACTCTGTTGCCGGTATTTATAAAATTAAGCGTTATGACCGTGAAACAGGCGACATAGAAACCATTATAAGTGGCATGGGCGGGGCAATAAGACCGACGCCGTCGCCAGATGGTAAAAAACTAGCGTACATAAAGCGTGATGACTTTCAAACCAGCCTGTACTTATATGATTTAACCAGTGGTGAGCATACTAAGCTATACGACAAGCTAGAGCGCGATATGCAAGAAACGTGGGCGATTCATGGCGTATATCCGACTATTGCGTGGACCCCAGATAACGAAGAGCTGGTATTTTGGGCTGGTGGCACCCTTCATAAATTTAATGTAGATAATAAATCAGTCAGCGATATTGCATTTAAAGTAGACACTACGAAAAAAATTCAAAAAGCAGTGCGTTTTACTCAAAATATCGACACTGATGAGTTTGATGTAAAAATGCTGCGTAATGTGCAAATTAGCCCTGACGGTGAAACCGCACTTTTTGAAGCATTGGGCTATATTTACATGCGCGACTTAGAATCAGGAAAAATAAAGCGCTTAACTAAGCAAACCGATCATTATGAGTTATTCCCGCAGTATTCTCGTGATGGCAAAAACATTGTCTACACCACGTGGGATGATAATGAACAAGGCACCGTGCGTGTCGTCTCTGCACGCAGTGGTCGGGGCGACACTATTACACAAGAGCCGGGAAAATACGTAGAGCCAACATTTAGTCCAGACGGCAAAACCGTGGTGTATCGTAAAGCCAGCGGCGGCAACATTTTAAACCCTAAGTGGTCACTGCATCCTGGGGTATACAGTGTTAGTGCTAAAGGCGGAAAAAGTGAGCTCATTTCTAAAAGTGGCTATCAACCTCAGTTTGGCAGTGCCAACGATCGTGTTTATATTATGAGCCCATGGCCTAAGCCGACATTAAGTGTGGTAGAGCTTGAAAGTAAAAAAGTACGTAAACTGTATGAATCAGAGCACGCCACTGAATTTAGAGTCTCTCCTGATGGTGAGTATTTAGCTTTTGCTGAGCGCTTTAAAGTACTTGTTACTCCATTTGTAGAGCGCGGCAAAACGATAAATATTGGGCCCAAAGACAGTCAATTTCCAATTGAGCAGCTATCTGTACGCGCCGGTGAAAACATTAGCTGGAGTGCAAACAGCAATAAACTGTATTGGACACTGGGGCCTGAGCTTTACCATGCCAGTTTAGAGGGGATGTTTGCGATTAATAAAGCGGATGATAAAGACGTTAAAGTAAAAAGCGGGACTAACATCGGCTTTAGTAAAAAAATGGCTGAACCGCAGGGCATGATTGCATTAACTGGCGCTAAAATTATTACCATGGAGGGTGAAAAGGTCATTGAAAATGGCGTTATTGTTACCGATGGCAAACATATCAAAGCCATTGGCACTGCTGCTGATGTGAGCATTCCTAAGGGAGCAAAGGTCATTGATGTAACAGGTAAAACAATTATGCCAGGCATTGTAGATGCCCATGCTCATGGCTCACAAGCCAGTGATGAAATTATCCCGCAGCAAAATTGGAAAAACTTAGCAGGTCTTGCGCTGGGTGTTACTACTATTCACGACCCATCAAACGATACCACTGAAATATTTACCGCGAGTGAAATGCAAAAAGCGGGGATGATCGTTGGTCCGCGTATTTTCTCTACCGGTACTATTTTATACGGTGCGAATATGCCTGGGTATACCTCGCATATTGACTCATTAGATGATGCTAAATTTCATTTAGAGCGTCTTAAAAAAGTGGGTGCGTTTAGTGTTAAATCCTATAACCAACCGCGCAGAGAGCAGCGTCAGCAAGTTATAGAAGCAGGGCGAATGCTTGAAATGATGGTAGTCCCTGAAGGGGGGTCATTATTACAACATAACTTGAGCATGGTAGTCGATGGTCATACAGGTATTGAACATTCAATTCCTGTTGAACATATTTATGACGATATTAAGCAGCTATGGTCACAAAGTGATGTAGGTTACACACCTACATTGGTGGTTGCCTATGGCGGTATTTGGGGTGAAAACTACTGGTATGATAAAACGGACGTATGGAATCATCCACGTTTAAGTAAATTTGTGCCTAAAAACCAATTATTACCGCGCTCAATGCGCCGAGTTAAAGCACCCGATCATCACTATAATCACTTTAACAATGCTCGCGTAGCGGCTGAGTTACAAGATTTAGGTGTACTTGTTAATTTGGGTGCGCATGGCCAACGTGAGGGGTTAGGTGCGCATTGGGAAATGTGGATGTTTGCCCAAGGCGGCATGACGTCACTGGAAGCAATTAGAGCATCTACACTCGATCCGGCAAAATATTTAGGCCTAGATAAAAATGTGGGTTCATTAGAGGTCGGTAAACTGGCAGATTTAATGGTTATTGATGGCGACCCACTGAAAAACATTCGTGATTCAGACAAAATTGATTACACCATGATCAACGGCCGTTTGTTCGACGCAGCTACCATGAACGAAGTAGGCAAAAAACAGCGTGAACCATTATTTTTTGAATAATGCAGCTATTTTTTAGTTAATAAGCGGCTATTTAGCCGCTTTTTTAATACTGTATTTACCTATTTAACCAACCGCTACTATCGCTTTTAAAATATTATCACTAGGTGGAGTCACTGTTACATCATGCATCACCCTTGCTCTACATATATAACCTTCCTTTAGAATAAGTAAGTGTTGCGTGGCTTCAATTGCTTTTTCTCTATTGTGAGCAAATTCAGGCGTTTCTAAAAGAGCTGATAGTATGATCTCAAAGTTCGCTTGCTTGTGCTGTTTGCAAAGTTTGGCAATAGGGTCGTTCTCTACAGGGTACTCAGCTGCAGTATTAATAAAAAAACAGCCATTAAAACACCCTAACTCTGAAACCTCATTATTAATCCACTTTTTCAGTCCGGCAAAAATTGCCTGTGCGACTAACATAGCACTTGGTTGTATACATATTTTTTTAAGCCAAGCGTTAAAGCAGATGTCACGTGCGACTAAACAAGCACAAATAAGCGCGTCTTTGCTTTCAAAGTGCTTATATAAGGTTTTTTTTGCAATGCCCGATACAGCTAAAATTTCATTAATACCAACAGCGTGTATACCCTTTTTATAAAAAAGACTCAGTGCCGTACTGATTATTTGTTGTTTTTTATCCATGATATTCCAAATTTGAGCAGTAAAAACACAGCTTGACATAGGTAGACCGACTTGTCTATATTGCAGGTGTAGACAGATCGGTCTACTTTTGAGGAGGTAATATGCATAGTGAGCAAATAAAGTCGGCATTAATCGCAGGTTTTTTTTCTACTTTTGTTTTGGGTTTTTTGGCGTGGCTAAATTATTTGGGTGATTACGGTATTTGGTTAATGGCGCTATTCGGCGCAGCAGCTGTACTTGTTTTTGGCGTATCGCAGAGCCCGTTAGCTATGCCAAAAAACGTAATAGGGGGGCATATGCTGACCGCAATGATTGGGGTTGTTTTTAGCTACTATAGTGCTGATAGTGCGATTATGATTGGGCTGGCTGTGGGTATTGCTATAACATTAATGATAATCACAAAAACTATTCACCCTGCTGCCGGCGCAAACCCTATCTTAATTATTGAGTCTGGCCAAAGTTGGGATTTTTTAATAATGCCAGTACTGGCAGGAACTGTATTTATAGTTTTGTCTGGCTTTGTTGCGAGGTGGTTTATTCAATACTTGATGGATAATAAATATAAAAAAACCGCTTAACGCGGTTTCTTTTATACAAAGCACTCAGCTGATCAAACAACACCGCGAGGTAGGCGGCAATCGTGATCTTTGCGAGCAAGCTCAACTATCCAAAGCTCTTCTGCTGTGTAGCCTTCTTCGTTTTGTGTGATCACGGTGAAAGGCGCTTTTTTCTGTGCTTTTACAGGAGCAGCTTTTTTAGTTTTTTTAGCAGGTGCTTTTACTGCAGCTTTTTTTGTAGACTTACCAGAGCTTAATTCTTTAGTCAGCTCTGCTACATCAGCTAGGCGCATGTTCTTGCCGCCATCAATGCTATACCAGCCAGGTTTAGTTGTTATTTCAGGTTTTTTACCGTTGGCAGCTTCATATGCAGCTTCAAAGGCAGATAACACTTCTGTTTTGTCTAGTTTGCTCATCAGAGACCCTATACGTTGTTTACACAGATAAAGAAGAGATATTTATACCTATTTTAGAACTGTTTTTCAATTTTTTGCGATTTTCCTTTCATTTTTAGCGCATAACCGCCAAAATTTGTACAAAATTCAGTGCAAAGTAAGGTAAGTAGTATGCAACGTAGAGAATTTAATCAATTATTAAACACCCTGTTAAAGCCAGAAACCATTAACGATTTTTGTCCAAACGGGCTTCAGGTAGAAGGTAAAGATGAGATACGCACCATAGTAACGGGTGTAACGGCAAGCCAAGCACTTATTGATGCCGCGATTGAAAATAATGCCGATGCCATTTTGGTACACCATGGCTATTTTTGGAAAGGCGAGTCACAACCTATCACTGGCATGAAAAAACGTCGTGTGGCTGCGCTTTTAGCTAAAGACATCAATTTATTTGCCTATCATTTGCCATTAGATATTCACCCTGAAATGGGTAATAACGCACAGCTGGCGCAATTGCTCGATATTGAAATTGAAGCAGGCCTTGAGCCAACTAACATCAGTGTAGCGATGAAAGGACGTTTAAAAACACCGTTAACGGGCAGTGAATTTGCTAAAAAAATAAGCCAAGTGCTTAAGCGCGAGCCACTAACGAGTTTAGTACGTACTGATAAAATTGAAACCATCGCTTTGTGTACAGGTGGCGGGCAAGGGTATATCGACTTAGCAGCCGAGCAAGGTATTGATGCTTACTTAACTGGTGAGGCATCAGAGCAAACCATTCACAGCTCACGCGAGCAAAATATCGACTTTTTTGCCGCAGGCCATCACGCCACCGAGCGCTACGGTATAAAAGCATTAGGCGAATATCTTGCTAAGCAACATGGCTTTGACGTGACATTTATTGACATAGACAATCCTGTGTAAACACCTAGCTTAAAAGTAATTTTATAAATAACCTACTTGTAACGTATTTAGGGTAGGTTATTTAAAATATAGCGTTCTAAATAGCTAATTTATCAAACTATGGTAAGTCAGTATGTTGATTTTTTATATACCCGCATACCCTTTTATCCTTTTTGTGAGTTAATTATTTTTGGCTTTATACATCCAAAAAATTGAATAAACGTAATAGGTATCAACTTACGCTCAAAGCCACGATTACATCCATTCTTATATTGCAAAAAACACAGATCTTTCGCTGTACTTACCTCGTTTAAATTACAATGTTACTTTGCTTGCTACTAAGGTAGTTACTTTAAAGGAATGAAATGGAAGGGGTATTAGCTTTAATTGAGCAGTACGGGTTGTTGGTTTATCTGTTATTTTTTGGTTATTGTGCGTTAAAAAGTGGTTGGCTACCTTTGTTCGCAGGCTATGCTGCACATACTGGCGCACTAGATGTTGGTTTTGTTGCTTTGGCTGCTTTTATGGGTGGCTACTTGGGCGATGAATTACGCTTTGCTATAGCAAGAGCGTATGGCGCGGCATCGCTTGAAAAACCAGGCCGCCTTGGTCGATTATTTAAAACACCCAGTGAGCTTGCTGAACGCCATGGCACAGCCTACATTTTTTTATATCGTTATCCTAAAGGATTACGCACGATTGGTGCCCTTCCCGTAGGGCTTAAAGCAATTAGTTGGCGCCGTTTTAGTGTGTTAAATGGATGCTCTGCACTGCTATGGGTTATTGTTTTAGTCGGTGGAGGCTACATTTTCGGTGCTACTTTTGATGCTTTAAGTGTTGAGAATTTAACAGCACTAAGTCTGCTACTTCTTTGCGTATTTTTAGTGACACTGTACCGGCTTTGGAATAAAACAGCTGAGGTTAAAACCCTCTAAAAATAACAAAACACCCAACGCTACTATAAACGAATATTCAGTTTGATTTTTTCATAACCCCCTGTGTAAACGCAAATAATTGCGGTTTTTTAGGGGGAGTTTATGCAGCGTAATAAGCGTTAACTTAATTAAAGTGCTTCAGGGTTAATTGTACGGCGTACATTTATCCACGCATTGCCAATAACTTCATGAGCATACTGGGTGACTACTAGTAGTGCTTTTGCATTGGGTATGAGTTGTTTATACCAAGGGAAAGTGGCAAAGTTGTGGTAATCGGTTGCGGCAGGGATAACGTTAATGCCTTGCGCATTAAATAAATTTTTTGCTCTGGGCATATGGCTTACTGAGGTGACTAAAGCGACCTTGTAATCAACGAGTTTTGAGGCTAAAAGTTTTGCCTCTTGGGCGGTATCCATTGCGTTTGGATTTTGCACAATACGATTTTTATTAATACCTAAGCTAATTGCGGTTTTATACATTAACGCGCTGTTGGTGACTTTTTCATACCCCCCACCTGAAACAATTAGCTGCGCATGGGGATAAATGTTAGCAAGTCTTATTCCTTCCACCAAACGAGTTAACGCACAATTACCTAACTGGCTGTTAGCACTCAATGCAGGGTTGGGGTTTATGTCACAGCCAAGCACCACAATTTTATCTATATTGGGGTGTTTAAGATAATTAAATGCAAATGAGGTTGGTTGGCTATTTTTAATCAGTAAGTTGGCCACCAAAGGGGTGCTGGCAAGTAGCAAAGTTACAAGGCTCATTAAAGATAAAGCGATTGCGACCTTTCGTTGTTTGAGCGCAAAAATAAGTAATATTAGGCTTACTAAACCCAACAAAGGTAACGGCATGAGCAAGCCGCCTAGTATTTTTTTTAGTTCAAACATAATGAGCAACATGGTTAAGTATATTTATTAGCATGTTACTCATAAGTTTAAGGTTTATCGACCGTTATTTAATTTACAGGTGTTTAAAAAGTGACGATAAACTGGATTATCTTTCATATCTTTTTTCATCGCTAAGTACATTGGACGCGTTAAACCAAGCGCGCCCAGTGGAATTGACTTAATTAACCCTTGGCTTTCATACGGGGTTACTAACCAATCGGGTAAGGCGGCCACACCCATACCTGCACTGACTAATTGAAATATAAGTAAACCTTGATCAACCGTTTTTAGCGTGCCGTCAAAACGCGCATTTTGGATGAAATGCTTAAATATATCCTGGCGCTCACGCGGAATAGGGTAAGAAATAATAGTTTCGCTTTTCAAATCAAGCGCAGTTACATAGGCTTTTTTCGCTAAGTCGTGATCTGGTGCCACAATCAGTTTCAGCTTAAAGTCAAACAAATGGGCGTATTCAAGTTTGTCAGGGTCGCGAATATCTGATGTAAGCACGAGATCTAATTCATCATTTAATAAGTCTGGGATAGCGTCGTAACTAAAGCCACGCTCGTAATCAATTTTTATATCAGGCCAAAAGTTATTAAATTCTTTAATGGTAGGCAATAACCAATGAAAACAGGCATGACATTCAACACTTAAACGCAGCTGCGAAATAGGCTGGTTTAGACTTTCTTTGAGTCGGCACTTGGTGGCTTCTAATTTAGGTAATATTTCGTGTGCTAATTCAAGTAATAACATACCTTGAGGTGTAAATCGGACTGGTTGAGTTTTACGCTCAAACAACTGGCAGTCTAATTTGTTTTCTAAATCTTTGATTTGATGTGATAAAGCTGACTGAGTTAAAAATAGTTCGCGAGCTGTATTGACGAGAGAGCCCGTTTCCTTAAGGGTAGCAATTGTTTTTAAGTGTTTAATGTCAATCATCTTTAATAAATCTCATAGATATGGTGAGTATAGCTCAGATTCATTACATACTACGCCTTTACAAAAACCGTTTCAACGTCTGGACGGCTATAAAATTGCACTTTAGTGTGTTTTTTACTGTGAATATTAAGTTTTTTAACTTTGCTGAGTAAAATAGTGTTTAATTTTTTATATGTTGTTGAATTTGTCTCATGTTTATTTGAGTTTTTTATTAATGATTATTGTCCTGGTAACAGATAACTTTATTGTTATGTAACTCTCTAAAATAAGTAGGTTATAGCGCGACATTAATATTTAACCTGAACTCTGGATAATAAATCTATCTCAAGCAGCTATTTACAGCGCTAACTACGTTGAATTTACTTGCAATAGGCGAGCTATTGACGCGTAATTTCGCCTTGTTTTCACTGGAAATCTCTGGCTAGAGAAAATAAATATAAATATCAATTTTGATTCAATACGTTAGTAAATCTCTTAACCAAAGTTCAGGTTATTTAGATGTTTCATAGCGAGGTTAAAATGTTAATTAAAATTTACGGCGAAGGGTTTGGCAGGCAAAAGCTCAGTAAACGCAACTCGGATTCAAAGGATACACGATTGAAAAAAGCAGCGAATGCAGGGATTTAATGATTAGCCGCTACTCATTGGCGCACATTAATACTAATTCGTATACGTCTTTAAATAATATAACGTATTAAAGCATTCTCTAATGGCGTTAAAGATTTTACTGAGAACAATGTGACATAAAACTAATTATAAGGTTTTCTACTGGTTAAATAGACCCTTACTTAAGTAAGTAGTTATAAGGCAGAGTGTAAAAAGCTGTAAAGTGACGTCGCATGAGTTAGTGTTGGCAAAATAAGTCATATAGCATTCAACAGAACAGCCAGCTAATGGGCTGGCAAAAGCGTGTAAGAAATTACTGTGATTTTTAAAAGCCAGCAACCCTGGCTTATTAATTAAAGAGGGCTATGTATTAGTAAAATAGCTTCTTTTGCTGTAACAGGTTTAGACTTTAAAAAGCCTTGGCCATAATCACATTGGGTTTTTTGCAAAATAGCGAGTTGTTCAGGGCTTTCTATCCCTTCTGCTATAACAATAAGATCTAATGAAATGGCTAAGGTTAAAATAGCATCAATCAATGGATTGGCCGTGGTTTTTAAATTATCGATAAAGCTTTTATCAATTTTAAGGACATGAATAGGCAGTTGATGCAAGTAACCAAGGGCAGAGTAACCGGTGCCAAAGTCATCTAAACAGAGCAATACTTTTAAAGGCGACAATCCTTGAATAATTTGTGTTGCTAACTCTAAGTTTTCAATCAATCCCGATTCGGTTATTTCTAGACATAATGAGCCTAAAGGTAGTTGATGTTTTTTGTAGATCGCGTGAAGCTGATCTACAAACTCTAAACTTGCGAAGTGGCGAGATGAAACATTAACCGTAACGCGTAAAAAACGATGCCCTTGTTGTTGCCATAAAGCGATATGCTGTGCTGCAAGGTCGAGCAAATGCAAATCTAAATTAATAATCTGCCCCGTTTTTTCTGCAATGGGGATAAAGTCACCTGGCGATACAAACCCTTTTCGTGGGTGATGCCAACGTACTAAAGCTTCAAACCCCATAACGTCACTGCTAGTAATGTTAAAAATAGGCTGAAAATACAGTTCAAACTCATTATGCTCAATACCGTGTTGTAAATCATTTTCAAGGTCGGCATGTGTTTTTAACTTGTTACGCATGACATTATTAAAAAACTTAACTTGGCCACGCCCTGATGATTTTGCTTCGTACATAGCCGCGTCTGATTGCTGTAATAAAACAAATGCTTCATCGTTTACATTATCGCTAAATGCAATGCCAATACTGGTAGAGGGTTGCAGTAAATGACCATCAATATCAATGGGATCTGACAGGGCGGTTTTTATTCGAGCGAGGGCATCGTTTACTTGGTCATGATGACTGAGATTTTCCATAAAAATAGCAAACTCATCGCCACCTAAGCGAGAAAAGGTATCAGTATTGCGAATGGTTTGAGTAATCAATTTACAAATAGCAATTAAAAAATAGTCACCTACTTCATGGCCTAACGAATCATTAATACTTTTGAAGCGATCGAAATCAAGGTAGAGCAGAGCATGAAAAGTACCTTTTTTTGCACGATTCAAGCGTAAAATTGCATGCTTCATTCTTTCTATTAGTAACGAACGATTGGCAAGCCCTGTTAGTTCATCATGCAGTGCTTTGTGCTCGAGTTCTTGGCGGGCTAAATGCCTGTCTATAACCATACTTATTTGTCGGCTCACATACGTCAACAGCGAGCTATCATGTTCGTTGTAGTAATGTTGCTTGTCATAGCTTTGTACGACAATAACGCCACTCATGCGCTCATTAACTTTATATGGCACACCAAGCCAAGAGTCTGCTAGTTCACCGACCAATTTAAAGTGGCCTTGCTCTATATAGTGTCGGTATTGCTCTTTATTAAGCAGTAAAGGGCGCTCGTTAATTAATAAATAGTAAGAGGCTGTTTCTTTTAACTGATCTTTTGAAATAATTTTATGTGTGTTTGTTTGTACACCGCCTTCAACGGTATAGACAAAATCTAGAACATCTTCTTTTTTATCATACAAAGCAATAAAAAAGTTACTTGCATTAAGAAGGCTATCAATAATCACATGCAGCGATTTAAAAAAGGTATCTAAATTTTGTGCTTTATAGGTTAAGTTAGCTATTTGCAGTAGGCTACTTTCTAATTTTTGCGCATTATTAAGTTGCCGAACGGTATCTTGCAAGCTGTTGACGGTATTCACTTGATTTATTTTTGCGCTTAGTAAGTGGGCAACGGTAGTTAAAATTTCTAAATGTGAACTGGTAAAGTAATTTTTTATTGGGTGTTCACAGTCAATTACGCCGAGTACTTTATCTTTATATATTAAAGGCACACACAGCTCTGATTGTGCAGGGCGCTCATCAGCAATGTAGCGGCTGTCTTTAGTTACATCGCCTATTATTAACGCTTGCCCAGTTGATGCAGCATAGCCCGTTATCCCCTCATTAAAGCGGATTAACTTTCGTTCTGACTGGTAACTAGTGTGTTCGTTTTCAATACCCATAGACGCCACTTGATTTAGCGTAGATTGGCTGTCATCGGCTAAATAAATCACGCAGTCGACAAATCCAAGTCGATTAACAACTTGTGTGGTGACATAACTAAAAAGCGCTTCTAACGTATTCAGTTGCAATAAACTTGAGGAGAACTGATTGATTATACTCAATTGTTCCGTTTTAGTTTCGAGCGCTTTAGTAGTATCGATAGTGTTCGACATAGGCAACGAAGGTAGGCCTTATAATTATTAAAGGTACATACGTTAACCTAATATTAACCTTTCTACAAAATAAAACGATAAATGAGAAGCGTGAAGTGTAAAGTTTACTTTATATATAGTATCTAAGGATTATTTTTAATAAGGTCTTTACTCGAAAACCCCATATGCCTATGATCAGTTAACTTAAGCATTAGGATTTTACGATGACGAGCAAAATGACAACTTTAACGATTACTAGACCCGATGATTGGCATGTACATTTACGCGACGGGGATCAGCTAAAAGATACAGTACGTGATATCAGTCGTTATATGGGCCGCGCGATCATTATGCCAAACCTAGTACCGCCAGCCACGTGTACTGAAACCGCATTATCGTACCGAGAGCGCATTATGGCAGCGAAACCTCAAGGGCAGTTTGAGCCACTAATGGTACTTTATCTTACTGATAAAACGACACCAGAAGAGATAAAAAAGGCAAAAGCAACGGGTAAAATATTTGCAGCTAAATTGTACCCAGCGGGTGCAACCACAAATTCAGATTCTGGTGTAACATCGGTTAAAAATATTTATCCGGTGTTAAAAGCTATGCAAGAAGTTGGCATGCTGTTACTCGTCCATGGTGAAGTAACCGACTCGTCTATTGATATATTTGATCGTGAAAAAGTGTTTTTAGAGACTATTCTAGGCGATGTTGTCGCTGACTTCCCTGAGCTTAAAATTGTTCTTGAACACATAACAACGAAAGATGCGGTAGAATTTGTAGAAAGTGCCTCTGATAACGTAGCCGCTACAATTACTGCGCATCATTTACTATACAACCGTAACCATATGTTAGCAGGGGGCATTCGCCCACATTATTATTGCTTACCTATATTAAAGCGAAACATTCATCAGCAAGCACTTATGGCGGCGGCAACGAGTGGCAATAAAAAATTCTTTTTAGGCACTGATTCAGCGCCACATTATAAAGATAAAAAAGAAGCTGCATGCGGTTGTGCAGGTGCTTACACTGCACATGCTGCTATTGAACTTTATGCTGAAGCTTTTGAAGAGGCTGGTGCGCTTGATAAGTTGGAGGGCTTTGCAAGCCATTTTGGTCCAGATTTTTATGGCTTAGCACGTAACACCGACACTATTACCTTAGAAAAATCGCCTTGGACAGTGCCGGCAAGCTACTCGTTAGGTGACTCTGAAGTAGTACCAATCAAAGCTGAGAGCGTTATTGACTGGCAAGTTAAATAGTAATATTTAAACACTAAACTTTAAACCACCTTAAATTCAAGGTGGTTTTTTATTTTAAGTGGCTAAAAAACATACTGATAAAAACTATTTTAAAGCAATTGTAATCTGTTTATAAAAAATACAATGTTTTGCTTGTTATTTTCTATAAAAATTAAAAGGTTACACCGTAGTTAGTAAAACAATGAAACTTCAAAAATAAATCCTAATTAATAGAGCTAAAAAAATTTTAATGTGTTAATCTTAATTGGCTTTGAGTTTTTGCGTATTGAATTACGGTATTGTGCTGCGTTTAAGGTTACCGGTTTGGTTATTACTTCTTCCTGTACTATCACCTCCAGTTTTTTGGGCATTGACTCAGGGAGGATATTGCCATAATTATATGGCTGAATTTTAATTATTGACTTACAGGAAAATTTAGTATGTCGGTTACTGGTAAAGTAAAATTTTTCAACGAAGCTAAAGGCTTTGGTTTCATTGAACAAGAAAATGGTCCTGACGTGTTTGTACATTTCAGCGCAATCACTGGTTCTGGTTTTCGCACTCTTAGCGAAGGTCAAGCAGTGACTTTCAGCATCAAGCAAGGTCAAAAAGGCCCTGAAGCTGAGAACGTAGAAGTAGCATAATTTATTATGTGAACCTAAGTTCATCTTGGTGAAGCAGTTTTCTGTTTCACCATAATTCTTAAATAATTATCAACTCTATTTTTAATCTCTCTGTATTGCCTTTGATTTCTGATATCCGTTATTCATATTTTTAACTCCGATATACCAAATTAAACTTAAACCTTTATGGCTAGTCCGTTGTTGGCCAATGATCGCCTAGCGATTTAAATTTAGTCTACTGCTTGATGTAAGTTTAATTATATTGAGTTCATTAAAGTGCGTAAGATTGATATTTCTCCATGGAAAAATATAAAAAATCGGCAGGATATTAATGATCAGTAGAAACAAAAAACACAGGTGTTAATAAAAATGATTCTTTGTAATCTATTTCCCCTCCTTTGTATTGCTTTTTAGATAATCGGCACGTCCTTATTGCTATGCGACGAATGCGCGAATAATAACGATTAGCTGTATTTTTAGCTTAAAAAGTCTCAAAAACCACTAAAAAAGAATATTCGGGACAGAAAATAAGCTTATTTTTAATTTTTTTTCAGCCACGATTAAGTTAATTTTAAATGTTATATTTTTGTTTACTTTAACTAGGTGGTTTATCAGTATTCTTACTATATCTGGCTTTGCTGAAATTGCATTTGTCACGTTAGTTACGATAATGTTAATTTTTTTGTGTGAGCCCTTTAAATATCTTACAAACAAGCTGATTTATTTATAGGTTATGCGAAACATGAAGTTGACATGACTTAATGCATTTAGCATTATTGGTAAGTTGATATCTATTAAAAGATATCAGGGTTGTCTTCCCCTTGCGGGTTGATAATTAAATTATAAAAGTAACATTACTTAATTGGTTGGGAACTATGTCTGTTAAAATCAGAAAGAGTCTTGTAGCAACTGCGTTGGTTGGCGCTTTTGCATTTGCAAGCAGCAATGTGATTGCAGATCCTTTGAATGACGTGCAAAAAGCAGGTCAAACAATTCAAAAGGCTGCGGTTAAGTCTCAAACTAAAATTGACAATGTATATGGTCAAACTCAGGAGCTAATCGCTGAGTACCGTAGCATCGTTGATGAGACTGAACTTATGAAAGTGTACAACGATCACGTAGCACGTTTGGTCGCTGACCAAAATGCGTCTATCGCATCGTTCGATCGTCAAATCGCGACTATCGATAACACTAAACAAAACGTTGTGCCTTTGATGTATCGCATGATCGATACGCTTGAGCAATTCATCAAAGCGGACGTTCCATTTAACCTTGAAACTCGTCTTGGACGTGTTGAAAGATTACGTGAGATCATGGCATCTGCATCTGTAACAACGTCTGAGAAGTTCCGTCAGGTACTTGAAGCGTACACTGTTGAAACAGCATACAGTTCAGCTGTAACTGCTTCTCAAGGTACTTTAGATGTTGATGGTCGTAGCATTAACGTTGATATCGGTCGTTTAGGTCGTATCACTTATGTAGCGCAATCATTCGATCTAAAACACGCTTGGGTGTGGGATAACAACACTAAACAGTGGAAAGAATTAGGTGAAGAATACCTAAAACCTGTTAAAGAAGTGATCCGTATGGCACGTAAGCAAGCCACACTAGAACTTGTTAAACTACCAATTTTTGGCGCGGAGTAATCAATAATGAAGAAACTATTTAAAGGTTTTGCTGTTGCAGCAGTACTGTCTGTTTCTGCCGGTACCGCGCTTAATGCACATGCAAATACTGATGCTTTAGATAAAATTCTTGAGCAAGTAAAGCAAGAGCGTATTTCTGAAGGGAAAATCAATAAGCAACGTGAACAAGAGTTCTTATCAGATCGTGCTGATAAGCAAGCGTTACTTAACAAAGCGAAAAGCCAATTAGCTGCTGAAAAAGCACGTGGTGATCGTCTTAGCAAAGAATATGCACAAAACGAAAATACTTTAGCGGAAAAAGAGCAAGCTCTTCAAAACGCGCAAGGTACGTTAGGTGAAATGTTTGGTGTTGTTCGTCGTGCAGCAGCTGACGCGATTGGTTCAATTGAAGCATCTTTAGTAAGTGCTGAAAAACCAGGTCGTGCTGAAGTACTTCGTTCATTAGCTGCGGCTAAAGAACTTCCAACAGTTCGTGAGTTAGAAGAACTTTGGATTTCACTTCAAACAGAAATGACTGAATCAGCAAAAGTTTCAACGTTTGAAACTGAAGTTGCAGGTCTTGACGGTAACCCGTCAATGAAAAAAGTAACACGTATCGGTAACTTCAACTTAGTTACAGACGATGGCTACTTAATCTACTCACCAGAGACTAAGTCTATACAGCCTCTAGGTAAGCAACCTGACAGCTATATCTTAAAAGGTATTTCTGATCTAGAAGGTACTTCAGCTGATAATTACGCTGGCGTATACGTGGATCCTACACGTGGTGCAATCTTACGTATCAACACGCAGAAGAAGTCTCTTATGGAGTACTACGAGCAAGGTGCTGAAGTTGGTTACATCATCACCGTATTGCTTGCTGTAGGTCTTTTAATCTTCTTAGTACGTTTCGTTGATTTAGCGCTTACTACTTCTAAGATCAAAGCTCAGCTTAAGAACTTGTCTACACCGAATACAAACAACCCATTGGGTCGTATTCTTAAAGTGTACTCTGACAACAAAAATCAAGATGTTGAAAACCTTGAGCTTAAACTTGATGAAGCGATTCTACGTGAAACGCCACGCATCGAAGCGGGTATTAACATCATCAAGATCCTTGCTGCTATCGCACCATTACTAGGTCTACTAGGTACGGTAATCGGTATGATCCTAACGTTCCAAACAATCACATTGTTCGGTACGGGCGATCCGAAGATCATGGCTGGTAACATCTCTCTAGCACTTGTAACTACAGCGCTAGGTCTAATTGCAGCACTACCACTTATCCTACTTCATTCAATTGTTGCAGGTCGTAGTAAGTCGGTACTACATATCCTTGATGAGCAAAGCGCGGGTATCATCGCGACTCACGCGGAGAAGGAGAAAGCCTAATGCTAGTCCTGATGGAGATCTGGGAATCTATCAGGGATTTTGTTGGCACAGGCGGCCAGGTTTTATACGTGGTCGCGATAGCACTCTTTCTTATGTGGGTTTTAATGATTGAGCGCTATTGGTTCTTACTTGCTGAGTTTCCTCGTTTAACGAAGGAAATTGTAGCTAAGTGGGATGCCCGCCAAGACACTACGTCTTGGTACGCACACAGAATCCGTGAAGCATGGATTTCTGAAGCGTCTGAAAAATTAGATCAGCGTATGTTGTTGATTAAAACATTAGTAGCTATATGTCCTTTAATAGGCTTACTTGGTACTGTTACGGGTATGATCGCGGTTTTTGAAACCATGGCAACCCAAGGTACAGGTAATGCACGTTTAATGGCATCAGGCATATCAATGGCAACAATCCCAACAATGGCTGGAATGGTTGCGGCACTATCTGGGGTATTCTTTAGCTCACGCCTTGAGGCAAGAGCGAGAATGGTGAAAGCCAAGCTTGTAGATAGTATGCCTCATCACTAGAGAGAGAATTAAATATGGCACGTAAACAACGTTTTCGTGAAGAAGAAGAAGCAGCGGTAGATATGACGCCAATGCTTGACATCGTATTTATCATGCTTATTTTCTTTATCGTAACTACATCGTTCGTTAAAGAGGCTGGTATCGAGGTCAATAAACCAAAAGCTGCCCAAGCTACGAAGCAAAAAAATGCTAACATTTTTATTGCAATTCGCAGTGACGGTGCAATCTGGATTGATAAACAGCAAGTTGATGTTGAACGTGTTTCAGCAAAAATCGAAAGTTTATTAGCAGAACAACCTACTGATGTTGTAATTTTGCAAGCTGATAAAGAAGCAAAACACGGCACAGTGGTTAAAGTGATGGACCAGATTAAAGCGACGGGTGATAACCTGAGAATTTCAATAGCTGGAGATCAGTAATGATTCGTTTTCTGTTTTCACTGATTGCAGGTGGGGCAGTTACTTTCGGCTTGTTCTACTTCATGGCATACCTCATCTCTGGTGGGGCTGACCGTAATACGGAACAAAAAGAGCAGATCATAGTCGAAATTATGACGAATCCGCCTGAATCTAAGGTGCAGGAGAGGAAGCGTGTACCGCCTCCGCCTCCGCCACCGCCAAAGCAGCCGCCTAAACCGCAGCCGCCACAGCCGGAAAATAGCAACCCAAGTACGAGCTTGTCGTTTAATATGCCAAGTATCGATGTGGGAAGCACGGCCGGTGGACTAAGTGGTCCAGGTGCATTTGGACGAGATGGTGATGCGACACCTATCGTTCGTATTGAACCAAAATATCCAACACAAGCAGCACGTGATGGTAAAGAAGGTTGGGTTCAACTTTCGTTCACAATTGATGAGTTAGGTGGCGTGATTGACGTTGAAGTTATTGACGCAGAACCAAAACGTATCTTTGACCGTGAAGCTAAACGTGCATTGCGTAAGTGGAAATACCGTCCTAAGATCATTGACGGGAAACCACAAAAGCAAGTTGGTTTACAAGTTCAACTAGACTTTAAACTTAACCAAGGCAACTAAGGAGGCGAGTAATGAGAAATTTTTCTAAAGTAACTGCACTTGCAATTCTTATGTCTGTGTCAGGTGCATCATTAACTGCACCTGTTTTAGCGGCGCCAGATTACGCAAAGATTGAAGAGCGTAAGAAAGCAAAAACTAAAATCATGGGCGAACGTACTGGTAAAAAAGTAATTAAAGCGTTCGATTTGTATAACGAAGATGATGTTGATGGTGCAATAGCGTTATTGAAAGAGTTAGATCCGTCTAATGACTTTGATAAAGCAACTGTTAATCGTTACTTAGGCAGCATGTACGCTCAAAAAGAGCAATACAAAGTTGCAATTAAGTATATGAAAGCAGCGATTGCACCGGATGTATTGAACTTTGCTGATCAGGCTCAAGGTTTAAAAACCTTGGGCGATATGTATGCGGGTACTGAACAATACAGTGCTGCCAAGCAAGCATATTCTGATTGGATGGACTTCACAGGTGAAGAGGACCCGAAAGTTTACACTCGTATTGCGCAAGCAAGCTATGAGCTTAAACAATTTGATCAGGTCCTTGAACCGGCAAACAAAGCAATTGAGTTAGCTGAAGAGCCAAATAAAGCTCCTTATCAACTTAAATTAGCTGCCTATTTTGAGAAAAAGCAATATCAAGATATGGTTAAAGTTGCAGAAGAAATTGTTCGTGTATGGCCTGAAGACAAAAAATCTTGGGTAGGCTTAGGTAAGTATTATTTACAAACCGAAGACTACCAAAAAGGTCTAGCAACTATGGAAGTTGCATACAAGAATGGTTACTTCGAAAACGAAGTTGAATACAAAGTACTAGCTAACTTTTATTCTTTAAACGAAATTCCTTACAAAGCAGCAGTAACGCTTGAAAAGGCTGTTAAAGAAGAGAAAGTAAAACGCACTAAGCAAAATATTAGCGCGATTGCTAGTAACTACCATCGTTCGAAAGATATAGAGAAAGCTGCTAAGTATTACGAAGAAGCTGCTAAATTTGATGACGACGCTGAGCTCTACCGCAAAGCAGGTTCATTACTTTTACAATCTGAAAAATTCAGCGCTGCTGTTGTTCGTTTGAACAAAGCATTAGAGCTTGGCTCTGATAAAAAAGGCACTATTTATTCAGATTTAGCTGAAGCGTTTTACTACCAAGGTAAGTATAAGCAAGCTTATGCTGCTATTACTAAAGCCATGGACGACCCAAGCACACGTAGGTTTGCTAAAGGTTGGGCTACATATATTAAAGATAAAGCCGCTCGCAACGGTGTTAAAATTTAGTATTTAATGTACTCTAGTATTTTTAAAAAGCCCCAATGGGGCTTTTTTTATTGGAATTGACATGAAAAAAACGCCTATTATTTCACTGCTATTTTGTTTGCTTTTAGCATCATGCTCAAAGCCAGCTGACTTATTTTCATCTTATGAAGAAGCGCAAAGCGCGTTAATATCACTTAATACGGCTTTAAGTGCGCAGCCTAATTCACAGGTTACACAGCTCAGTAATGAGCAGCTCCCTTTTACAGATGCTTATTTAGAGCGTCGCCACGCTATTTATCAGCAGCTAATGCAAATGCAGTTATCAGCAGAGCAAACCAATCAGGTTAATTATTTAGTTATTGCTGAGCGATTCCCAGAGCGCTATTTTGCATGGCCTGCACAAACAAATGTTTTGGCTATTATGCTCACTATGGCGAAAAATGATGCCCAATATAAAAATATTGAGCAATGGTTAAGGTTTGTAAAATCTCAGCTAGAAGCTGCCGAGCAAAGTAATTTAAAGCTAAATAAAGTTGAACATAGTTATTTAAGAAAGTACGTGCAACAAGCCATAAATCGCACTAACACACCGGTTGAACTTAATGCAGCGTTGAGTGAGTTAAACAATTATTTGGCGCACTATAAGCCAAGAGGCAGCATTGGTTTATCAGGCCTTGCTAATGGCAGTCAGTGGTATCAAAGTAAATTAAATTATTTTGCAAATGCTGTGCTCTCACCGCTTGAGTGGCTAAGTCGTATTGATAGCAAATTCAAATCAATGCAGAGTCAAAAACAGCAAACAACGGTAGAAGCCTCAAATGCCTCACAGCTTACCACATTACTTTTAACTGATTCGAAAATAGCGGGTTTAGACTGGTTAACGGGTTATACGCTATTACCTCTGAGGGCTAACGCTTTACAATTAGAACCAGCCGATGAACTGCTCTATATGGCTATGATGGAGACTGATCTAGGGGTGCATTATCACGCTTGGACATTGTCACAAGCACGCTTAAATTTACTTAAACGATTAAACATAAGTGAAGAGGAAGCGACTTTATTAGTTGAAGATATTCTTTTTTATCCAGGACAAGCGTTTAGTTTTGCTCCACAACTACTTAATTAAACTTTAGTGCGCTATTAACTAACCTGAACTCTGTATAATAAATCTATCTCAAGCAGCTATTTTCAGCGCTAACTGCGTTGAATTTACTTGCAATAGGCTAGCTATTGACGCGTAATTTCGCCTTGTTTTCACTGGAAATCTCTGGCTAGAGAAAAATAAACATAAATATCATTTTTTGATTCAATACGTTAGTAAATCTCTTAACCAGAGTTCAGGTTAACTAGCGCACTGATCACATCGCTGCGCTGCAGGGTCTTGCTCTAAGCGCTGCGCTGATATTTTTTCCTCACAGTCACAACAGTAACCATACTGGCCAATGTCAATTTGGCTTATTGCCGCTTCAAGCTTATTCATACGCTCAATCAAGGGGTTGTACTCGGTGCCTAATTGCTGAGCTGCCATATCAAGCCACTCTTCATTTGAGGTACGAGTTAGTATACAAAGCAAATTTTGATGTGTAGGGTGAGTCGATTGTGACAGCAAGCCTAATATAGTCGCTTTAACACTTTCAATTTCATCGTTTAGTCGTTGCTGATGATGCATTAGCAGTATAACCCTTAAATTAGTCCTCAGTGATACTGCTATTATCTAGTTAGATTATCTTAGATGTTATGATTTGTATCAAATTGTGGCGCTTTCGCATATTTTTTTAATACCTCTGCCACTTCATCTTTGGCTTTTAAACGACGTATTTCGTCAAATAATAGTCCTGCTTGTGGGTACTGACGTTTTAAATAACCAAGCCATTGTTTTGTGCGTGAGGCAAAGTACTTGGTATCTTTACTGGCGGTTTGGTGCATGGATGAGTAAATAATATGGTGTAAAATATTTTCCCATGTTAACTCACTATAATCTTCATTATTAATATGAGCTTTAATTTTACGAGCTAAATCAGGATGTGAAAGGGCGCCACGGCCAATCATTAAGTCAGTGCAACCGCTGCGCTTTTGGCATAAAAGGGCATCTTCTACCTGCCAAATTTCTCCATTGGCAACCACAGCAATTTGTTTATCTTTGACTAAAGGAGGGATTTTTTCCCAATAGGCGGGTGGATTGTAACCATCGCGTTTAGTTCGTGCATGTATGGCAATACTGCTAGCGCCGGCGCTAACAACGGCATCGACGATTTCTTGGCTATTACTATCATCATCAAAACCTAAACGTATTTTAGCACTGACGTCATGTTTACTATCAACAGCATCCCTTACGGTTTTTATAATCGAGTACATATGTTCTGGATCTTTGAGTAATACAGCACCGCCTTTATTTTTATTGACGGTTTTTGCTGGGCAACCAAAGTTTAAATCAACGCCATGAGAGCCTAAGCCAATTGCTTTGACCGCATTTTCAGCTAAAACGTCGGCTACTTGGCCTAATAACTGAATACGTACTGGAGTACCACTACGAGTGAGCCCCGCATTTTTGAGTTCAGGGCAATAACGATGGAATACTTTATCTGGTAAACAAGTATCTACAACACGGATAAATTCTGTCACACAGAGATCGAAGCCGCCTATGTCGGTGAGTAGTTGGCGCATTTTAAAGTCAACAACACCTTCCATGGGTGCTAAAATAAGTTTCATAGTGTGATTAATTTATTACTGAAAAAGAGCGTCAGTTTACCTGTAAATGATAAATTGATAAAACGCTTATTAGGGTTCATAGTTAGTTAAATAACTTATTTGCAAAAAAAACAGATAATTTGAAAGTTTTTAGTTTTATGCAGGTCTACTTGTATAATGATGTTCAACAAGTTTAAAAGGTAATTAAAAATGAATACAATAAAGAAAAACTCAATTGCATTAACATTAGGCGCAGTGGTTGTTGGCAGTGCAAGTATGGCGAGTACTGATGTACAAGCTAACCCATTTGAGTTTCAACAAATGGTAGCTGGTTATCAGTTAGACGCTGGTGAAGGCAAATGCGGCGAAGGCAAATGTGGCGGTGACGCTAAAGCTAAAAAAGAAGGCAAGTGCGGCGAAGGCAAATGTGGCGGCGACGCTAAGGCTAAAAAAGAAGGTAAGTGCGGCGAAGGCAAATGTGGCGGCGACGCAAAGGCTAAAAAAGAAGGCAAATGCGGCGAAGGCAAATGTGGCGGCGATGCTAAGAAAGAAAGTAAAGCTGGCGAAGGTAAATGCGGTGCACAAGGCAAAGCTCAAAAAGAAGGTAAGTGCGGTGAGGGTAAATGTGGTGGCGATGCTAAGGCCAAAAAAGAAGGCAAGTGCGGCGAAGGTAAATGTGGTGGTAGCCACTAAACTTTTCTTTTTCAGATAAGTGAGAGGGCCATTAGGCCCTTTTTATTTAATATGAGGTTTTATTATGGCTCAAAATCAAACGCCTAACTTTGGCATGGTCGGTTTAGGCTTGCGAAGAGAAATGCTAGATGAGCTAGACGGTGCTGTACCAAAACAAATTGAGTTTATGGAAGTGGCCCCAGAAAACTGGTTAAAGTTAGGTGGACGCTTTGAAAAGCAGTTCAAACAGTTAACCAATACTAATTATTTTGTTTGCCATGGTTTGTCACTTTCCATTGGCTCGCCTGAGCCACTAGACCTTGAATTTGTAAAGTCGTTAAAACCGTTTTTTGATACTCATAATATTAAAGTATACAGCGAGCATTTAAGTTATTGTTCAGGAAAAGGACACATGTATGACTTAATGCCGATCCCTTTCACTGAGGAGGCGGTTAACCATGTTGTTTCTCGGGTTAAACAGGTACAAGATATTTTAGAACGCCCGCTAGCGCTGGAAAATGTGTCTTATTATGGTGCCCCTGGTCAGCAGCTATCAGAGCTTGAATTTACCAATGCTATTTTAGAAGACGCAGACTGCCAGTTGCTATTAGACGTTAATAATATTTATGTGAACTCGATTAATCATGGTTATGATGCACAAGCGTTTTTAAGTGGGCTACCAACTAATAAAATTGCCTATTGTCATGTTGCAGGCCACTACAATGAGGCTGATGACCTTATTATAGATACTCATGGCGCAGATGTTATTGATCCCGTATGGCAGTTGCTTGATAGCGCTTATGAAACACATGGTGTATTTCCGACGCTGTTAGAGCGTGACTTTAATATTCCACCTATTAACGTGTTAACCAAAGAGCTGGATATAATTCATCAATTACAAGCAAAGCACCTGCAGCTGTTATCCACTGAGCAAAGTGCTTAAACAGTCCTATGCAGCTAGTAATAACAACAGCATGGTTTTAAAAGAGTATTAACTATGAGTTTTATCGATATTCAAAATGAGTTTATGGCTCATATTCGCCAGCCCAACACAGACCCTTGCCCAGCAGATGTTGAAGACAGACGTATGGCTATTTATCGGGAGCTTTTTTTTAATAATATTAATGGGTTTGTTTCATCAGCATTTCCAGTTTTAAAAACACTCTATAGTGAGCAACAGTGGCTATTACTAGTTCGTCAATTTTTTAGTGAACATGATTGCCAGTCTCCTTACTTTTTAGATATTGCTGAAGAGTTTATAACGTATTTAATGACAAGTTATGTGCCCAAAGAGTGCGACCCTGTGTTTATGCTAGCGCTGGCGCATTATGAATGGATTGAGCTTGATGTATCGGTAACTCAGGCTGACTTGGATGAGAGCGAACTGGTAACGAATCAATTAACCCAAAGCCCTTTATATTTATCTAAAACGGCACGTAACTTAAGCTATGAATTCCCCGTACAACATATTAGCGAAGCGTTTCAACCGCAACAGCCCTCTGAGCAGCCACATTATTTTGTGGTGTACAGAGATAAAGACGATGAAGTACAATTTTTAGCAACTAATGCGATGACCGCCATGCTTTTGTCTATCATTGACAATAACGCAGGAAGCACATTTGCGCATGTTTGCCAGCAAGTCAGTGAAAATGCACCTCAATTTAGCCTTGAGCAAATAACTCAAGGGGCACTGAGTACCTTAACAGCTATGGCACAGCGTCAAATTATAGTGACAAAAAATCAAGATTAAGCTCTTTATAGATTATTTCACATCGTCTATTATAACGCCTTTATTTGTTGTGCTTAATAAAAGGTTGTACCGATGTCAGATGATAAAGAGTTTAAAGACCCGTTTAATGCGGCTTACTTTTTTGCATTTTTAGCCGTGTTTGCTGGAATAGGGTGTTTAAATGCTATTTTAGGTTGGATCACCAGCTTGACGTAATTTTTGCTTTATTTCATAAGGCTGTTGTTTTCATCAGCCTTATATTTTTTTATCTTGTTTACCCTTCCTGAATTTTTATAACTACCGCAAACTCGCAATTTACGCTCACTTAAGGTTATAATCACCTGCTTTGTAATATGAACCATTGAGCAGTTAAAATTATGACTCAAGTAACACCAGCAATTATCAAAAACAGCATTACTACAATTGCTGATTACCCTAAAGCGGGCATTATGTTTCGCGATGTAACAACCCTAATGGCAAACCCTGAAGCGTTTAAAGCAACTATAGATGCATTTATTAACGCCTATAAAGATCAAGGTTTTACTAAAATTATTGGCACAGAATCGCGTGGCTTTATTTTTGGTGCACCGCTATCTTATGCCTTGGGAATTCCTTTTATCCCTGTTCGCAAACCTGGTAAATTACCGCGCGAAGTTATTCGCCAAGATTACCAACTCGAATATGGTGAAGATACATTAGAGCTTCATACTGATGCGATTGTAGCCGGTGACAAAGTATTGCTAGTTGACGACTTGTTGGCGACCGGTGGTACAATTGAAGCAACAGCCAAGTTGGTTGCAAAATTAGGCGGCAACGCCACAGATGCAGCATTCCTCGTATCGTTACCTGAACTAGGTGGGGAGCAGCGTGTTGAAAAAATGGGTATTAAAATCCTAAAATTGGTTGAATTCGAAGGCGAATAATCGATGAGTTATCAGGTTCTAGCGAGAAAATGGCGTCCTCAAACCTTTCATGAATTGGTTGGGCAGTCTCATGTTAAGCAAGCGCTTGTAAATGCGCTGAGTCAAAATAGACTGCATCACGCTTATTTATTCACTGGAACCCGCGGTGTAGGTAAAACCACCATTGCACGTATTTTTGCTAAAAGCTTAAATTGCGATGAAGGTATATCTGCAAATCCGTGTGGACAATGTAGCAGCTGTTTGGATATAGAAGCAGGGCGCTACATTGACCTACTCGAAATAGATGCGGCTTCTCGTACAAAAGTAGAAGATACTCGCGAAATACTCGATAACGTTCAATATGCGCCAACCCGCGGACGCTATAAAGTGTACCTAATCGATGAAGTTCACATGCTTTCTAAGCACAGCTTTAACGCGCTTTTAAAAACGCTTGAAGAGCCACCAGAGCATGTGAAATTTTTATTGGCGACCACCGATCCTCAAAAATTACCAGTCACTATATTATCTCGCTGCTTACAGTTTAATTTAAATGCCTTGTCGCAAGCTGAAATTAAGCAACAGCTTGAGCATGTTCTTACGCAAGAGCAGCTCAATTTTGATAATGATGCCCTAAGTATTATTGCTAAAGCAGCCGATGGCAGTATGCGAGATGCGCTGAGCCTGACCGATCAGGCTATTGCCCAAACAAATGGCGATATTAATAATCAAGCTGTTCAAGCCATGCTTGGTTTAATGGATACCCATTATAGTCAGAGTTTACTCGCTGCATTACTCGCGCAGGATGGCGCAGCCTTAATGGCTGAAGTTGCCCAAGTCGCGAGCAGAAATCCTAATTACATTGCACTACTTGATGACTTAATTGCACTTACTCATATTATTCAATTAAGCCAATTAGTGCCTGAAGCGGCAGCACTTGATAGCAATAATGCTGACTACATTAAGCATGTTGCAGCGCACACTCATGCTCAGCAAATTCAAGTGTATTATCAGTTATTACTGAATGGCAAAAAAGATTTACAGTGGGCGCCTGAACCACGCTTAGGGTTTGAGATGATTATGCTACGATTGTTAGCATTTCAACCTGAGCACTCACAAACGACGCATTCAGCACCTAGCTCGCAACCCGCGCCAGAGCAAAATGCCACAGGGCGTACCAATGCATTGCGTGATATTTTAAATAAAAATAAACCAGCGCAGAGCAATAGCACTGAAAGTCAGCCATCAATACATAATCCACAGCCAATAGAGGTTGCTGGGCCTGAGGTTTCGCGCTCTGATAATAGCCGGACTCACATTGAGCAAGAGTCAACGCAAAGTCAGCCAAACGTGTCTGATACAACGCCAATGAGCGATGAACAAGCGCAGCGTCAAAGCGAAGATGATGCCTACATGCAGCACAGCGATGTAGAACAAACCATTGCAGCGCAATACGATGATGTAATGAGTAGCGCGGTTGACCAAGGATTTAATCCTGAGCTATCAAACGTACCTAGTAGCACTGAGCATTCAGCGCCAACAATGGGCGAGCAAGAAGCACGTGCACAGTCTGCAATAGCGCGTATTTTACGTGACAGAAATATTTCCGGTGCGGGTAAACTGTCAAGCGCAGCAACCGAAAAACCTGTTGTGCCAAAATCGACCCCTGTTAGGCCTGTCGATAAACCTATTAGCAATACACCTCAAGCTGTAGCGCAGGAGCCGCCTCCATGGGATAGTGAGACGGGTGATGAGTTACCAAAAAAGCCAGCGCTCCCCATGTCAGGGAGCAAGCCACAGGTAAGCACTAAACCTGCAAATAAAGTTGACTTTAAAGCAAAGCATCAAACAATTACCGAAAATCTTGCACCTGAGCTATTAGAGCAAATTAATCCGCAAAAACCGGCTCCTGTTGTTGAACAAGCACCAAGTATTCCGGTGCCGGATGATTTTCAAAGCCCCATCAGTGAAATTAGATTTGCCCATCAACAAGATGAATGGGCTTATTTAATTAAGCGAATGGGGCTTGGCGGGCGCATGCGCCAGTTTGCCTTGCATTCAATTTTTACCAAGCAAGACAATCATTTTCATATTGAAGTCGATGAATCGCAAAAGCATTTAGATACGCCTATGCTGCGCCAAAAGTTAAATGTGGCGTTATCGACTATTTATGGGCATAACGTTGAGCTAAATATCGACTTTGCCAGTGGGGTGATTGACTCGCCTTATCTGATTCAACAAAAAATTGATGCAGGTCGTCACCAGCAAGCGATTGATGTGATCACAAGCGATGAAAATATAGTACAATTTCAACAGCTATTTAGCGCTGAAATTGACGAAAACAGTATTCAGGCATTGTAATTAACTATCAGTGCCCTTATTTATACTTCAGTTAATGTATTAAAAGAAAGAGAGACGATTATGTTTAAAGGTGGAATGGGTAACATGATGAAGCAAGCGCAGCAAATGCAAGAGCGCATGCAAAAAGCCCAAGAAGAAATCGCAACAATGGAAGTCGTTGGTGAAGCTGGTGCCGGTTTAGTTAAAGTAACCATGCTTGGTAACCACAACGTGCGCCGTGTTGAGCTTGATGAAAGCTTAATGGAAGACGACAAAGACATGATTGAAGATTTATTAGCTGCAGCATGTAACGATGCGGTTCGCCGTGTTGCCGATGAAACGCAAGAACGCATGGGTAAAGTGACAGGCGGTATGCAATTACCACCTGGTATGAAAATGCCGTTCTAAGCAACTATGCAACTTTCTGATAGTTTAACATCGCTTATTGAAGCACTTCGTTGTCAGCCCGGAATCGGTCCGAAGTCTGCCCAGCGTATTGCATTTCATTTATTAGAGCGCGACCGTAAAGGCGGCACTCAGCTTGGCAATGCGCTAACAAAAGCGATGACGGCTGTAGGGCATTGTCAGTCGTGCCGCACGTTTACCGAGCAAGCACAATGTGATATTTGCTTAAGCACTAAGCGCCAAGACAGTGGTATTTTATGTGTTGTTGAATCGCCAACGGATGTACTCGCCATTGAGCAAACAGGTCAATACAAAGGGCTTTACTTTGTATTAATGGGGCATTTATCACCGATTGATGGCATAGGGCCTAAAGAAATTGGCCTTGATGTACTCGAGCAAAAGCTTGCGCAAGGCGGTATTAATGAAGTCATTTTAGCCACAAATCCTTCGGTTGAAGGCGAAACAACGGCGCATTATATTGCTCAGCTTTGCCACAAAAACAATGTGGGTGCATCGCGTATTGCTCATGGTATTCCTGTTGGTGGTGAGCTTGATTTAGTCGATGGAATGACGCTTATGCATGCATTTAGCGGTAGGCGCTTAGTCAGCCATGAATAGTTTATTTTAAGCTTAACTATTTGAACTTACTTTAAAAGCCTACATACATGCTGTAGGCTTTTTTGTTGGCTTTAATTGCAATATAAACAAAAGTTTAAGGATGGTATGGCTGCAATAACCCAAAGTGCTAATGTGATTGTTGATGACTTTATCGCACCTGTTTGCCATGAACACACAGAAATCATTTATTAAGATGATGATATTTTGTTGATCAATAAACCTAGCGGTTTGTTAAGTTTATAGGGTAAAAACCCTCTTAACTGGGATTCGGTTCACTATAGGCTTGTTAATGGTCAACAAGGCGTTACCGCAGCGTTTCCTAAAGCCATATTACCCCACCGTTTAGATTTGGGTACCTCCGGAGTGATGGTGGTAGCACTTAACGCGCAAGCAGCTAAAGCACTGAATCTGCAATTTCAATACCGAAGTGTTAAAAAACAATACCGCGCAATGCTCTCAGGGTTGGTTGCTGTGTCTCAAGGAGTGATTACTGCGCCTATAGTAAAAGATAAAATGCTATTTCCGAAAGTGAAAATTTGCCACCACAGCGGCAAACCCGCGCAAACTGAATTTAAAGTGGTTAAACGTTTTCACAAAGAGTAAAAAACCTTAGTCGAATTTACTCCTATAACTGGACGCACTCATCAACTTAGAATACATAGCCTAACGTTTGGCCACCCTATACTAGGGTGTGATTTATATACAAATGATTGCAGTGAGCAGAGAACTCAACGGTTATTATTACATGCCAGCGACTTATTTTTTGTGCATCCACGCACTGATAAGCTAATGCACGGGCATGCCGCAACGCCTTTTTAGTTGATTAAGCCTTTTAAAGTGTCTTTTAATGGGGTTTTTTTATATTTTTTTACTTGAAGTTCTCACACCTCCCCCCATATTAAGTGCATAACGCAGACACTTTGCAAATTGGAGATACATAAATGACTGCAGCACAAAAAGAAACATTAGGCTTTCAAACAGAAGTAAAACAATTATTAAACTTAATGATTCATTCGCTTTATTCTAATAAAGAAATATTTTTACGTGAGCTTGTATCAAATGCATCTGATGCAGCCGATAAATTACGCTTTTTAGCGTTATCAAACGGCGACTTATATCAAGGTGATGCTGATTTACGTGTACGTATTAGTGCTGATAAAGAAGCTAATACGGTAACCATTTCTGATAATGGTATTGGTATGACACGTGATGAAGTGATCAGCTCTTTAGGTACAATTGCAAAGTCGGGTACCGCAGAATTTTTCAAAAACTTAACGGGCGACCAAAGCAAAGATTCACAACTTATTGGTCAATTTGGTGTGGGCTTTTACTCAGCGTTTATTGTGGCTGATGAAGTGACAGTGCGTACCCGTAAAGCAGGGGAGACAACAGCTGTAGAGTGGCAATCAAAAGGTGAAGGTGAATACACGCTGCAAGAAATTGAAAAACAAGGCCGTGGTACAGACATTATTCTACACCTACGTGAAGAAGAAAAAGAGTACGCAGACGAATGGCGCCTTCGTAGTATCGTGACTAAATACTCTGATCATATTTCTACACCAGTACAAATGTACAAAGCAGAAGTACCAGAGTCTGAAGGCGAAAACGGTGAGAAAATTCCAGCAGTTCCTGGTGAGTGGGAAAGCATTAACCGTGCTACGGCATTGTGGACGCGTGATAAGTCTGAAATCTCTGAAGATGAATACAAAGAATTTTACAAACATGTAAGCCATGACTGGGAAGATCCACTTAGTTGGGGGCATAACAAAGTTGAAGGTAAAACTGAATACACCAGTTTGTTATACATTCCGAAAAAAGCGCCGTTTGATTTATGGAACCGTGAGCGCCAAAGTGGCTTAAAATTATACGTGCAACGTGTATTTATTATGGATGATGCTGAGCAGTTTATGCCAAGCTACCTGCGTTTCGTTAAAGGTTTATTAGATTCAAATGATTTACCACTGAACGTATCGCGTGAAATACTTCAAGATAACAAAGTGACCCAAGCTATCCGTAAGGGGTGTACGTCGCGTATTATTAAAATGCTTGAGCGTATGGCGAAAAACAAAGCCGATGATTACCAAACGTTTTGGAATGAATTTGGTCAAGTAATGAAAGAAGGCCCAGCAGAAGATGCGGCTAACAAAGAGAGCATTGCTAAGCTGTTACGTTTTGCTTCAACGCATACCGATTCAGACACTCAAGATGTATCGCTTGAACAATACATTGAGCGTATGAAAGACAGCCAAGATAAAATTTACTATGTTGTTGCTGACTCATTTATTGCAGCTAAAAACTCACCGCATTTAGAAATTTTCCGCAAAAAAGGCATTGAAGTTTTACTACTAAGTGACCGTGTTGATGAGTGGATGATGAGCCACTTAACTGAATTTGCAGACAAGCAATTTCAATCAATTACTCGCGGCGATTTAGATTTAGGTGACTTAGACGACGAAGAAACGAAAAAAGCACAAGAAGAGTCTGAAAAAGAAGTTGCAGGCCTTATTGAGCGTATTAAAACCGCATTAGGTGATGATGTTAAAGAAGTACGCTTTACACATCGTTTAACCGATTCGCCAGCCTGTGTGGTGAGCGACGACAACGACATGAGCTCGCAAATGCAAAAGCTGATGGAGTCAGTAGGTCAAGCAGTGCCAGAAGCTAAACCTGTGTTTGAGCTAAACCCTGAACACCAGATTGTTAAGCATTTAAATGATGAGCAAGACGAAGATAAATTTGCGCAGTGGTCACATGTATTGCTAGATCAAGCATTACTAGCTGAGCGCGGTACGCTTAAAGATCCAACTGGATTTGTCACTCGCTTAAATAAACTTATGCTTGATTTGAGCAAATAAGTATTAAAAATCAATGATTGAGTAAAAAGGGAACGTTTGTTCCCTTTTTTATGCGCTGGAGCATAGAGTTTATTGATTTGTAAAGGTTAAATTTTCTGCATAGGCGCTGCCCGAAAGGGTCTATCTGCCTACATGGGGGGTGGCAAATGGCGTGAGCAGGACGCAGAAGCTTTGCTCGATTTTTACACAGTCTACTAGGTGGCAAACCTTGTGCCGCTATTAAAGTGCCCCTGGTTTGCACAAATATTAATCCGCAAAGGCCAACAGACTCTAGACAATTAGTATAAGTTACTTGAGTATCTGCGGCGCTTGTGGAAGAATTCAGACTTTAAAATAAACTCTCATATTAGGGGACAATGATATGCGCATTATTCTTTTGGGCGCGCCGGGTGCAGGTAAAGGTACTCAAGCTCAGTTTTTAATGGATAGATACGGTATTCCACAAATTTCTACCGGTGATATGCTACGAGCTGCAATTAAAGAGGGCACACCACTTGGCCTTGAAGCAAAAAAAGTAATGGACGCAGGTCAGTTAATTTCTGATGACATCATCATTGGCCTTGTTAAAGAGCGCATTGCAAAACCTGATTGTGAGAAAGGCTTTTTACTTGATGGCTTCCCACGTACCATTCCACAAGCTGATGCAATGAAAGACAATGGCGTTGTCGTTGATCATGTTATTGAGTTTGATGTTGCTGATGAAGTAATTGTTGAGCGTATGGGTGGCCGTCGTGTTCATCCTGGTTCTGGTCGTGTTTATCATGTTGTTTACAATCCACCAAAAGAGGAAGGTAAAGACAACGAAACAGGCGAAGAGCTTATTATCCGTGAGGATGACACAGAAGAGACAGTTCGTAAACGCTTAGGCATTTACCATGAGCAAACAATGCCACTGGTTGACTACTATCAAGCAGAAGCGCAAGCAGGTAATACGCAGTACCATAAATTAGACGGTACTCAAGCGGTTGAAGCTGTAAGCAAGCAACTAGCTGAGCTTTTAGGTTAATTTTTATCTAAAATTAAAAGCATAATTAAAAAAACCGCTTTATAGCGGTTTTTTATTATCTGAAATTTGACCTTTAAAGCGTTTTAAGCTTTTCAATAACGCTATCGTATTCAGGCTCGGTTGATAAGCTACTAACTAATTGTTTATATATAACTTTATGGCTTTTATCGAGAATAAAAACAGCGCGAGTAAGTAACCCCATATCTTTAATTATTAACCCATACTTTTGGCCAAAATCACGCCATACAGAATCAGAAAGTGTCGTAACTTTATCGATATTTTCTGCTTTGCAAAAACGTTTTTGTGCAAAAGGTAGGTCGGCACTAATCGTCAACATGGCTACGCTAGGAAACTGTTGCGCTACTTTTTCATTAAAATGTTTTGTTTGCAGGCTACAAATACCAGTATCTAAGCTTGGTACTACGCTGATCAATATAGCCTGTCCTTGGTAATTTTCTAATGTAATGGCAGTAAAGCTGTCGTCGACCACTTTAAAATTTGGCGCATCAGCACCGACTTTAAGGCCTTGGCCTAGTAACGTAACAGGTTTACCTTGCGCTGTTACTTTTCCTGCATCTAAGGTGTTTTCAGGTAACTCTGATGCAAAACTAGTGCAACAAAACAGGCTTAATGCAAAGGCTAATGAACGACGCATGGATTTTTTCCTTTTAAGAATTAACGTAATAGTGGTGAGTGTATTATACAGTGATGGAGTTACCAAGCAGAATAATTGACGCGTTTATTTTTCCCTAAAATTGTAAATAAGCAATACTTTGATTAATATGTATATATAATAAATAGGTAATGATTAATAATATCCGTGCCTTTATTTTTTGCGGTGTCAGCGTACAACAAGTTTTAAAATAGAGAGATAATATGTCAACATCGGTTTTAATTTGTGATGATTCAAAATTAGCTAGACGTCAATTAGCTCGCTCTTTACCCGATGATTGGGATATTAAAGTTGAATTTGCATGTGACGGTGTAGACTGCATAAAACAAATAACTAAAGCCCAGCCTGAAATTCTTTTCCTTGATTTAAATATGCCAGAAATGGATGGTTATGGCGTGCTTGCTGCAATGAAAGAGCAAGGACTCGACGTTCTCACTGTTGTGGTATCAGGCGATATTCAACCGAGTGCGCATCAACGTGTGCTTGAGCTTGGCGCCATAGATTTTATTCAAAAACCGTGTTCCCCCGAAAAGCTTGCTGCCATTATTGAACATCATGGTATTAGAGATAGAGCACTGCGTGAACGTATGTTTCACTCGTTAGGTGAACAAGTTGACCCTGATGTTCGTGATATATATCAAGAGCTGACTAATGTTGCCATGGGTCAGGCGGGAGATTTACTGGCAAGACTGCTTAATGTATTTGTTAAGTTACCCATTCCTAATGTTAATGTTTTAGAAGTCAGTGAGCTCAACATGGCGTTAAGCTATGTTGATACCAATGACACTACATCGGGTATTTGCCAAGGCTTTATAGGCGGCGGGGTATCTGGCGAGGCATTATTACTTTTAAATGACTCTAGTTTTAAAGAAATAGCCTCATTGATGAATTACGAAGGTGAACTAAACGACAAGGTTGAGTTAGAGTTGCTAATGGATGTAAGTAACATTTTAATTGGCGCTATTTTAACCGGCTTGTCAAAACAGCTCGACATGACCTTTAGCCAAGGGCATCCAATAGTTTTGGGGCAGCATCGGGACGTTTCTGAACTTGTTCAGTCGAATAAGTCGCGCTGGCAACGGACTCTAGCCATAGAAATAAGTTACGGTATTGAAAATCATGATATTAGTTGTGATTTAATGTTGCTCTTTACTGAAGATTCACTGAAAACTTTGAAATACAAAGTTGCTCATCTACTAGAAGATTAAATATTTATGCCAGCTGATTTAGATTTGAATGAAATCCATTGGTTAATGGATATGTTTAATACGGTTGATGTCGGTCTTGTTATACTCGATCGAGAATACAAAGTGCATGTATGGAATGGTTTTATGGAAAATCATTCTGGTTTGTTACCGAGCGCTGTGAAAGACAAAGACTTATTTGATTTATTTCCGGCCATTGATGAAAAATGGTTTAGAAGTAAATCTGAGTCAGTGTTTGTATTAAAGAATCGTTCATTTACTATTTGGGAGCAACAGCCTTATATTTTTCGTTTTAAAAACTACCGACCAATTACCGGTAAAGCGGACTATATGTATCAAAATGCCACGTTTATCCCACTTACCAATGTGCGAGGCGAAGTCGAGCATATTTGTATTATTATTTACGATGTGACAGATATTGCGGTTAACAAAAAAGAACTAGAAGAGTTAAATAAAAAACTAGAACAAGTAAGCCAAACAGATAGTTTAACCCAGCTTGCCAATAGAGGGCACTGGGAGCATTTATTGCACCAAGAATTTTTACGAACGAAGCGAAACGAAGGTTGTTGCTCGTTATTAATTTTTGATATTGACCACTTTAAAAAGATAAATGATAATTTTGGACACAGTGCTGGAGATGAAGCACTTCGTCATATAGCGAGTTTACTGAAAACTGCATTGCGTGAAACAGACATTGCTGGGCGATACGGCGGTGAAGAGTTTGTTGTTACTTTATTAGATACCGATAAACAAGGAGCTATTGTATTTGCTGAACGCTTACGCCAGCTAATTGAAACCTCTCCGGCGAAATACAATGAGCACACGGTGCATATGGCCATTAGTGTGGGTATTGCGTGTTTTGATGATCAATTTAAAGATCACGAACGCTGGATTGAAGCTGCCGATAAAGCGCTTTATCATTCAAAAGAAACAGGTCGAAATAAAGTGTCGGTATACGCTGATATAAAAAATGATGCTTAGACATCATTTTTTAATTGGGGGGTAAAATAAGCAAGTCAGTTTTAAGTAAGCGCATTATTTTTTCTGCAGTATTACCAATGAGTTTTGCTTTAATTCCTACATTCCCAACAGATCCTATAATCACTAAATCAGCATTAAGCTTGGCCGCTAAGCTTGGGATCACCTGCTCAGGTAAACCCGCTTTAATATAAAGTTTGTCGCGTAAGTTATTATCAATAATGAGTTGTTGCTGTGATTGAGGTAATTTCTCAAAGGCTTTGACTAGTTGCTCTTCTGAAAATACTAAGCCTAAATCTCTTAATATTGGAGAAATATACACTGTGTAGCCGGCATAAAATTCACAGTCTGTTCGCTGTGCGTATGCTAGGCCATATTTAATAATTGACTGATTAAGCTTATGTTTTGCGGTTTTTTCGCTGGCTAAATCAAGTGCGGCGAGTATGTTGGTATGCTTGCGCCACTTGTTATCTGCCGCTAAATACAAAGCGATGGGTGTAAAGCGGATAAGTTGCCAATCAAGTTCACTAAATTGGCTGTCGCTGTCGATATGGCGTGTTTTTATCACCATTTCGTAGTCATCAGTATTAATATCTTCGTTAAGCCACTGCTCGGGGGCTTCATGCCATGCGGTTTGAAAGGTATAACTGCAACCCTCCAGTTCAGCGCTAATCAGTGGCTCCAACTGTGCCCTTAATGATGCAAGGCATTTATCTTGCAGCGCAAGTAGTTGTTCTGGCGACAGAGAAAATAAAATATTGCCGGTTTCTTCAAAGCTAAATGCAACAATATCAATATGTTTATTCCCTTGCAGCGCTTTTTGTTTAGCATGCTGCAATGACGTTTTTGCAAATTCAACCGAATCAATCAGTACAAGAAGCTTTTTTTTGTCCATTATTTTTACTCTGTTGTATGGCGTGAATCATCAATTGGACATTGACCAATGGTTGAAATCTCACCAGAATTTGACTCCTGTTCCAGTTTTACCTTAAAGCCCCATAGTCTGTAAAGGTGTTTTAATACCTCCCCATGGGAGTTAGCCAGTGGAACGGCATTATGGGGTACATATCGTAGGATTAAAGAGCGGTCGCCGCGTAAGTCAACATCGTAAACTTGTATGTTAGGCTCATGATTACTAAGGTTATATTGTGCAGAAAGTGCTTCTCTAACCGCTTTGTAGCCATTATCGTCGTGAATAGCGCCTATTTCTAAATGTGGGTTACTAGCATGGTCGACTATGGTGAATAATTTAAAATCCCGAATCAGCTTAGGGGATAAAAATTGGCTAATAAAACTCTCATCTTTGAAATTTTGCATTGCAAAGTGCAGTGTCTCGAGCCAGTCACTGCCCGCATGCTCAGGAAACCAGCGTTTATCTTCTTCTGTTGGGTTTTCACAAATACGACGTATATCAACCATCATATTAAAGCCCAGTGCATAGGGGTTGATACCTGAGTAATAATCGCTATTGTATGGAGGTTGGTACACAACATTAGTATGGCTTTGTAAAAACTCCAACATAAATGAGTCGGTTAGTTTTCCCTCATCATATAAATGGTTCAAAATAGTGTAGTGCCAAAAAGTGGCCCAACCTTCATTCATTACTTGGGTTTGTTTTTGCGGGTAAAAGTATTGTGATATTTTTCGCACTATCCTGACGATTTCTCGTTGCCATGACTCGAGTAAAGGAGCATTTTTTTCAATAAAGTACAGAATATTTTCTTGTGGCTCTTGCGGGAAGTGGCGTTCGTGTTTTTTTGACTCTTGCTGTTGAGAAGGAATGGTACGCCATAATTCGTTAACTTGTGATTGCAAATACTCAGCCCGTTCTTGCTGACGCTTTTGCTCTTCAAATAACGAAATTCGTTGTGGACGTTTGTACCTATCAACACCGTAACTCATTAATGCATGACATGAGTCGAGTATGCTTTCTACTTCGGAAATACCGTACTTTTCTTCACAGCGGCTAATATAGTTTTTAGCAAACAATAAATAATCAATAATTGAGCCTGCATCAGTCCATGTTTTAAATAAATAATTCCCTTTAAAAAATGAGTTATGCCCATAGCAAGCATGTGCTATAACCAGTGCCTGCATTGGAAGGGTGTTTTCTTCCATTAGGTAAGCAATACAGGGGTTCGAATTAATCACAATTTCATACGCAAGTCCCATTTGACCGCGTTTATAATTTTGCTCCGTTTGAATAAATTTTTTACCATACGACCAGTGAGTGTAGCCAATGGGCATGCCTACACTTGAGTAGGCATCCATCATTTGTTCTGCGGTGATCACTTCAATTTGGTTAGGGTAGGTGTCTAGCTTATAGTGCTCAGCCACACGCGCTATTTCGTCTTGGTATTGTTGCAATAGTTCAAAGGTCCAATCGGGCCCATCACTTATTCGATTATCTTTCATAATGCTACCTCGCTTTGGCTATGCAGCCCCTTGCTGTTGACGACCTTTTTTAAATAGCTCCCTAAATATAGGGTAAATATCTTCAACACCTTGAATATGTTGGATGGCAAAATTACTGTTCGTTTGGCTAATGCTTTGATACTCGCGCCATAAACTTTGATGAGCACGTGTGGTAATTTCTATATAGGCAAAATAGCGAACAGCTTTAAGTATTTTATTACGTAAAATGTGCCCACATTGGGGCGTATCATCGGCCCAATTATCGCCATCAGAAGCTTGTGCCGCGTATATATTCCACTCATCAGCGTTATAGCGCTCAGCTATTATTTCATTCATCAGTTTTAGTGCACTTGAAACAACGGTACCGCCTGTTTCTTGTGAATAAAAAAATTCTTGCTCATCAACTTCTTTGGCCTGGGTATGATGGCGAATATATACAACGTCGATGTCTTTGTAGCTGCGAGTTAAAAACTGATAAAGCAAAATGTAAAAGCGTTTTGCCATGTCTTTTGTTGCTTGATCCATTGAACCTGACACATCCATAATACAAAACATCACCGCTTTACTGGTTGGGTGTGGTTGTTTGTCGTAGTTACGAAAACGTAAGTCGTAATTATCGATAAAGGGCACGGTTTTTATTTGCTGTTTGAGTGTGTCGATTTCTTTTTGTAATAAGGCCACAGCGGCTTTATCACAGTGTGGTTGTTCAAGCAGCAGTGCTAGTTGCCCCTCAAGCTCGCTAAGGCGGCGTTTTTTACCTGCGGCCATCGCAATACGACGAGCTAGAGAACCTTGTAATGAGCGCACTACATCAATATTACTGGGCATACCATCGATGCAAAACCCAGCGCGATGGGTTTTCATTTGTACGAGCTTATCAAGCTGGTTTTCTTGCAAATTAGGGAGTTCTAAATCCTCAAATAACAAATCAAGGTATTCATCTTTAGAGATAGAAAAAACAAATTCATCTTGGCCTTCGCCAGAGTCACTTGCTTCACCTTCGCCTGCGCCACCGCCTTTGCCTCCTTTAGGGCGTTCTATTTTGTCGCCAGTAGAGAACTGATCGTTCCCAGGGTGTATTTGCTCTCTATTACCGCCTCTACCTTGATGAAAAGTAGGTTCGCTAATATCACGCTGCGGAATAGAAATACTCTCTCCAGAGCTAGAGTCGGTGACACTGCGTTTATTGATCGCATCAGACACCGCTTCTTTGATCTGCTTTTTATAACGCCTAATAAAACGCTGGCGGTTAACTGTGCTTTTGTTTTTGCCATTTAAACGCCTGTCGATAAAATGCGCCATAATGACCTCCTAACAACTGCAATTATGAAGGTTATTGCGATTTTCTAACCCGTAAATACCACTCAGATAGCAAGCGCACTTGTTTTTGCGTGTAGCCTTTTTCAACCATACGGTTAACAAAGTCCTCATGCTTTTGCTGATCCTCAGCCGATGTTTTAGCATTGAATGAAATGACAGGGAGTAAGTCTTCCGTGTTTGAGAACATTTTTTTCTCAATAACCGTGCGTAGTTTTTCATAACTTGTCCACAGCGGATTTTTGCCATTGTTATGAGCACGAGCACGCAGTACAAAGTTAACAATTTCATTCCTAAAATCTTTAGGGTTTGAAATACCTGCAGGTTTTTCTATTTTTTCAAGCTCAGCGTTGAGTGCATCACGGTCAAATAATTGCCCTGTATCAGGATCTCGGTACTCTTGGTCTTGAATCCAAAAATCAGCATAAATAACGTAGCGGTCAAAAATATTTTGGCCATATTCTGAATATGACTCTAAGTACGCGGTTTGTAACTCTTTACCTATAAACTCAACATATTGTGGAATTAAATAGCCTTTTAAAAAGCTTAAATAACGTTCTTCAACTTCAGCGCTGAATTGTTCTCGCTCAATTTGTTGCTCAAGCACATAAAACAAATGCACAGGGTTGGCGGCCACTTCGGTGGTGTCAAAGTTGAATACTCGCGATAAAATCTTAAACGCAAAACGGGTTGAAAGACCGGTCATGCCCTCATCAACACCAGCGTAATCACGATACTCTTGATACGACTTCGCTTTTGGATCGGTGTCTTTAAGGGTTTCACCATCGTAAACTCGCATCTTAGAGTAAATGCTTGAGTTTTCCGGTTCTTTTAAGCGCGAAAGAGTGGTAAATTGGGCTAAAATTTTTAGTGTACCTGGCGCACAAGGGGCGTTGTAAAGCTCACTGTGTTCAATAAGCTTATCGTAAATTTTAATTTCTTCGGTCACTCGTAAGCAATAAGGGACCTTAACAATATAAACACGGTCTAAAAAGGCTTCGTTGTTTTTATTGTTTTTAAAGGTTTGCCATTCTGATTCATTAGAGTGGGCGAGTATCATGCCGTTAAATGGCAGGGCGCTTATACCTTCTGTGCCGTTATAGTTACCTTCTTGGGTAGCTGTTAAAAGCGGATGTAACACTTTTATGGGGGCTTTAAACATTTCCACAAATTCCATTAAGCCTTGGTTGGCTAAACATAATGCGCCTGAATAGGCATAAGCATCAGGATCATTTTGTGCAAAGTGTTCAAGTTGGCGAATATCGACCTTACCGACAAGAGCAGAAATATCTTGATTGTTTTCATCTCAGGGCTCTGTTTTAGCAATCGCAACTTGATTTAAAATTGATGGGAAGCGTTTAACCACTCTAAATTGACTAATATCACCATTAAATTCTTGTAAACGTTTTGCGGCCCATGGCGACATTACCGTTTTGAGGTAACGAGACTTAATTCCATATTCTTTTTCGAGTAGGTTTGCATCTTCAACGGGATCAAATAATGACAGCGGATGGTCATTAACTGGTGAGCCTTTAATGGAGTAGATAGGTACTTGTTGCATTAAATACTTTAATTTTTCGGCAATTGATGACTTACCACCACCCACAGGGCCGAGTAAATAAAGTACTTGTTTACACTCCTCTAAGCCTTGTGCTGCATGTTTTAGATAAGACACAATTTGCTCAATGGCGTCTTCCATACCATAAAAGTCAGCAAATGCTGGGTAACGTGCAACAACACGGTTCGAAAATAAGCGACTTAAACGAGTATCGGTAGCGGTATCTAACATTTTAGGCTCGCCAATGGCCATCAGTAACCTTTCAGGTGCACTGGCATAAGCAGACTTATCGGTTTTACAAATTTCGAGGAATTCAGCAACACTGTACTCTTCTTCTTGTGTTGATTCATAACGTGCTTGGTAGTGATCAAAAATAGTCATAATGACCTCCGAAACCTACTTTAAAGATGTATTCACTATCTAAAGTCTAGTCACGAATTTCATTTTTTGTGCAATAAAATTAAAAATTTATATGAAAAATGATCAAGATGCGCTTTTATAAAACAACCTTCGTATAAACGCAATTAATGCAAATTGTAGGCATAAAAAAAGACGCCTAAGCGTCTTTTTAAAACTAGTATTAAACTAATTATGCGAAGTTAGCGTTCGCGAATTCCCAGTTAACGAGTGACCAGAAACCTTTAAGGTAATCTGGACGCACGTTACGGTAATCAATGTAGTATGCGTGTTCCCATAAATCCACTGTTAGTATTGGAGTAACACCTGCATCTGTTAGTGGTGTAGCAGCGTTAGATGTATTAACGATGTCTAGTGAACCATCAGCCAGTTTAACTAACCACGTCCAGCTTGAACCAAAGTTATTTACTGCTTTGTCGTTTAACGCGTCTTTAAATGCGTCAAATGAGCCCCATTTAGCGTTAATTGCATCAGCAATTGCACCTGTTGGAGCGCCACCGCCATTTGGAGATAGGCTGTTCCAGTAGAAAGTGTGGTTCCAGATTTGAGCAGCGTTGTTAAATACACCGCCTTCTGAAGAACATACGATCTCTTCTAGTGATTTACCTTCAAACTCAGTGCCTGGGATTAAACCGTTAAGTTTAGTCACATAAGTGTTGTGGTGTTTACCATGGTGAAACTCTAGCGTTTCTTGTGAAATATGTGGCTCAAGTGCATCAATTGCATACGGTAGTGACGGTAGTTCAAATGCCATTTTTTATCTCCATCTTCTTTTGGTTGATAGTCTATTTAGTAATACGTAATGCCTGCGCAAACAGGGCACTTATCTATACCAAACAGGAATATAGTGTTACTATAATTGTTGAGTATTTTACTCAAGTTTTAGCAAACAGCAATGCTCTTGCTAAAGCTATTTAAGATTGAGGCTTTAATTGCCTATGTTAATCTATATATCTGAGGCCACAGTGAAACTTTTTCAAGGCCTAATGTGTTCGCTATCGTCATTTTGAGGTTGTAAATGGAAACCATCGATAAAATTAAACAGCAAATTGCTGAAAACCCAATCATCTTATACATGAAAGGATCACCAAAACTGCCTAATTGTGGTTTTTCTTCACAAGCATCACAAGCATTAATGTCGTGCGGTGAACCGTTTGCATATGTGGATATTTTACTTAATCCAGACATTCGTGCAGAGCTTCCTGCTTACGCTAACTGGCCTACCTTCCCGCAACTTTGGGTTGAAGGCGAGTTAATTGGTGGCTGTGACATTATCATTGAAATGTTTCAACGTGGTGAATTACAACCACTGATCACTGAAACAGCTGCAAAGCATAAACCTGCAGACGCTGAATAAGCGTTTAGGTAAAAAAAGCTGCAATTTGCAGCTTTTTTTATGTCTAGCGTAAGCTTAAATAGCACTGAACCTGCCGATTTCACAATGGTATAGGCTGATTTTCCTATGATGGGGATTTAATTCTCAGCCGATCCAATAACCTGTCGATATAATACCCACCTCAAACAATTTGCTGCCATTAAAAGCTGTAAAAGTAATGAACAGTATTAAGCTTTTCTTATCGTTTTTGCTTATTAACTTAATTATTTTGTGCACAGGCATCTTTTTTCATCACCGTTCCTTGGCGTTAATACTTATTCAAAGTAAGCCATATGCGCAGGCCATAGTTGATAAAATTAAAAATAATTCACTCGTAAACAGTGCTAGCTTACTCAAAAGTGAGCTATTTTTACGCAGTCGAGTAAGATGTCAACTTTTAGTATGTTGATTTTAAAGTGCTTTATATTTAATGACTTTGTTCATAGCAGTCACTGTTTTTGCTTAGGTGGCCAAACAAAGTTTACCTATAGGTAAGGTAGATAAAACGTCAGTAGATGCATAATATGAAAGCAAATACTGGTAACTATTAAATAATATATGCATTAATTTAAACCACTGTA